>JAUNOJ010000133.1 GCA_030531135.1 Sutterellaceae bacterium
GAGCGTTTCGGCAATGGCTTTGGGGCGCCCCGGAAGGTTCACGATCAGTGCGGCATGGTCCGGAATTTCGCGCAACACCGCCACCTGACGGCTCAAAATGGCCGTGGGCACGAAATTTAAAGAGATGCGACGCATCTGCTCGGCAAAACCGGGCATTTCGCGCGTGGCAACGGCAAGCGTTGCTTCGGGCGTCACATCGCGGCGAGCCGGTCCCGTGCCGCCCGTGGTAAAGACCAAGTCGCAGCCCACTTTGTCGACCAATTCTCGAAGCGTTTCTTCAATGGTGTATTGCTCGTCGGGAATCAGGCGTTCGTGAAACTGCACCGGCGTCAAAATGGCGTCTTCGCACCAGGTACGAAGCGCAGGCAAGCCTTCGTCCATGTATTCGCCGCGGCTGGCGCGATCTGAAACGGAAACCAGACCCACGATCAATTCGTTTTCTTGAGAGCGTTGCGCACGCATATTCGGGCTCATCCTAAAAAAGAAAAAACTGTTTCGAGATTATCGCAATTTTTTCGCCTTCTACAGCTTGTGAAAAACCGCAGAAGGCGAGGTGTTTTGTGTAACAAATTTTGCAAGAGACTATTCTTCTTCTTCGTCTTGCGTCAATTCCAACGTCAAAGGCGGCAAAACGGATGCGTAGAGAAGCTTGTAGAGCTCTCGTGCGGACTTGGGCGGTTTGGCCTGGTCGCGCTCTTTTCTTGCGGCTCTGACCAACTGACGCAAACGCTGAACGTCGGCTTCCGGATTTTCTTCGATGTAACTTGTCACGGCCTTGTCGTCTTCGATCATGGCGTCGCGCAAACGTTCGGCACGATGAAGTGCGGCCACAGCGGCGCGGCTTTCGCCCGTGGCGCGATCGATGGCTTCGCGCACCGCCGCACCGTCAAGCTTACGCATCAGTTTGCCGATCAACTGCGCCTGACGACGCAGTGCGCCAAAAGACTTCATCTTTTTGTAGTCGTTGATGGCATCCAAAATATCTTCGGGCAAATCGATGCGAGCGAGCTGATCGGTTCCTAAGCGCGCTAATTCGAGACCGAGCTTTTGCATGGCTTCGGAATCGCGTTTTTTCTGAGATTTCGAGGGGCCGTCGTAGAAGTCGTCGTCTTCTTCTTCGGTCTCGGTTCGGGTGTCGTAATAGTTTTTCATAATGAGCCAAATTGTAAAGGTTATGCCGCCGATTTGCTCAGCAAAAATTTGTTAAACATTTGAGCTAAAAATATAACAATCAACCCGCACAAACACATTACACTTAGCCCCGAGAAGAGTGGTAGTTTTTTTACCCTCCCGTTTTGTCAAAGCACGAACCTTTCACAGGGAAGGTTGACGGTTCGTGCATTTCGAGTTCAAGAATAAGGAAAATACACAAATGAAGCGTATCGCGCTTTTGATTCTGACCAATATCGCTATTGTTGTGATGCTTGGCATCGTGCTCAATGTCGTGAGCATGCTCACCGGCATCAATTTCGGCCAGATGGCGGGCGCAAACCTTGACGTTGCCGCACTTTTGGTGTTTGCGTTGGTGGTGGGTTTTGCAGGCTCCATCATTTCGCTCTTTATGAGCAAGACCATGGCCAAAATGTCCATGGGCGTGCAGATGATCAATGTCGACAATCCGGCTCCGGGTTTGGAAGCTTGGTTGGTGGGCGTGATTCGCGCTCAGGCTCAGAAGGCCGGCGTTGCAATGCCCGAAGTCGGTATCTATGACGGCGAACCCAACGCCTTTGCTACGGGTGCCACGAAAAACAGCTCCATGGTGGCGGTGTCCACCGGTCTTTTGCGCTTGATGAACCAAAAGGAAGTCGAAGCCGTGTTGGCCCACGAAATGAGCCACGTTGCCAACGGCGACATGGTGACCATGACTTTGGTGCAGGGCGTGATGAATACCTTCGTGGTCTTTATCTCCCGCTTGGTCGGCTGGGTGGTCGATCGCCAGATTTTGCGTAACGAAGAAGAAGGTCCCGGTATCGGCTACTTTGTGACGAGCATCGTTTTGGATATCGCGCTCGGTTTCTTGGCCGGTATCGTGGTTGCAGCTTTCAGCCGTCATCGCGAATTCCGTGCCGACGCGGGTGCCGCTCAATTGATGGGCAATCCGCAGCCCATGATCGAAGCCCTTCAGCGCTTGGGCACGATGCAGCCCGCCGAATTGCCTGCGTCTGTGAAGGGTTTGGGTATCTCGGGCGGTATCGGTAGCCTCTTTGCTTCTCACCCCTCGATTGAAGAACGTGTGGAAGCTTTGCGCAACATGCACTAATCGCTGACACAAAATCAGTACACGCCAAGAAAGCCTCGCAATTGTCGAGGCTTTTTTGCGTTC
This sequence comes from Sutterellaceae bacterium, assembly GCA_030531135.1. Taxonomy (GTDB): domain Bacteria; phylum Pseudomonadota; class Gammaproteobacteria; order Burkholderiales; family Burkholderiaceae_F; genus Duodenibacillus. The sequence continues at coordinate 2,324 of JAUNOJ010000133.1, forward strand.
GGACGATCGGTTTGTGCGTTGCTGTTACAAATCGGGCAGACGCGGTTTTGGCAAATTTGCTACGCTCATGACAAACATTTCCGAACAAGGTCTTTGCAAAAGCCATGCGCCAGAACTCATACAAAGAACAAATAGAGTTGTTGCTTGCCGTTGCCGAAGGTTTTGCGACAGGCTCAAATTTTGTTCTCAAGGGCGGCAATGCCATCAATCTGTTCGTGGAAAATATGCCGCGCGTCTCGTTTGATCTGGATTATGTTTTTTGCGACAGCAGTCTTGCGCGTGCCGAAGCGCTTGCGCGTATTGACAATGATCTCAAAAGCGTCTGCCGGACCTTGACCGAGGAAGGTTTCAGGTGCTTCATGAACAATGCACCGACCGAGGCCAAATGCGTCATATCCCGCGGGAAGGCGTCGGTCAAAGTTGAAGTCAACACGGTCTTTCGCGGCACTTTGAAACCGGTTTGTTTGCGTTCGATTTGTCCGCGAGCAGAAGACATTTTCCGTCGACCTTTGCAAGTTTCGGTTTTGGATACGGATGAGCTTTACGCCGGAAAGTTTGTGGCAGCTCTGGATCGCCAACACCCCCGCGACTTCTACGACGTTCGGCGTTTTTGGCAAAGGGGCGAGGCGGTGACCGAGTCTTTGCTCGATTGCTTTGTCGTCTATCTGGCGGCAAGCAATCGTCCGGCGCACGAAGTTCTTTTCGGTCCGGATCGTTTGGACGAAGGGCTTTTTCATCGTGTGACCGAACCGACCTTGTTCGAGCCCAGTAAATGGGACGATCTCAAAGAAGTGCGCTGTAAACTCAAAAAAGAAATCATCTCGAAAATGACGCCGCAACACCGCCGGTTTTTGGTGTCCGTCACCCGAGCACAACCGCAGTGGGAATTGCTGCCGTTTGCAGGACTTTCGTCGTTGCCGGCAATACAGTGGAAACTGCGCAACCTTAAAAAACTCGCCGAGACAAACTCGGCAAAGTTTGAGGCGCAAGGCTCTGCTCTGGAAGACGGTTTTGCAACATTTACGCCTTGAAGCGCAATTTGCCGTTTTTCTCTCTGACGTAGGCTTTGTTTTCAAGGGCTTTGAAAAGCTTTTGAGCACGCGCCGGATCAACGTGTAGTTGCACGGCAATCCAACGGATGCTTTGCTCTTCGTCCAGAATCAGACAGTCGCCGGCAGCTTCTAACAGCGGATCGACCGTTTGTTGCGGCAGCGACTGAGAGCGTTGTAGGGCACTTTGAACGCCGCCTGCAAAACTTCTCACAATCGTTTCCGTCGTGTTTTTCGAGGGCTGCGGCAAGGCCAGTACCGTGCACTTTTGCCAGTGCTGTACAAAGGCGCCGAGGCGCTTATCCGTAATGCGGCGACCATCGTCCAAGGGTTGTCCGAAAACGGGCTCCAAGAGCGGTTTGATTTCGTCGAGATTGACTGCCTGCCACGGGTAGCAGGAAAGGAAAATCACGAGCCTCGGAAGACGCGCTTGCATCACTTGCACAAACTCGTCAATGTGACTTGCAATGACTTTGACGGTTTGCGGACCGTGCGCATTTCGAATTTCGCTCTTTGGCCACTCCAAGGTGAAAAAACGCTTTTCAAAGGCGCCTTCCGTGCCCCTGAGGCGCTTGACAGGGATACCCCACAAGTCGAACCAGCCGATAAATTGCTCCAACACACGACCGCGATCGACGCTGTTATCAAAAAACACGCCGCGACGCTTGGGCGCCAATTCTGGGCCGAAACCGGGCAGCGTCACGACGGCGATGCCGCCGGTGGCGTTTTCTTCGGTGTTAAGAACTTCCGGAATAGGCAGTGTGGGCATCTCGAGGGTGGCATATGAAACAAAAAAGACTTTCGCGATATTACGCTATTGTCGCGACTTCGGACAAGTCGAAAAAATCGGCCCCGGATTCGTTTCAAGAATCGGGGCCGATCTCAATGGGTATTGGCGTCAATTACTTGCGTTTGACTTTAGCGAGCAACTTTTCAATCCATGTGTAGAAAAGCGGCGTAAACACAATCCCGACGATGCTGGCTAAAAGCATGCCCGAGAACGTCGTAATGCCGATCGATTGACGACTTGCGGCACCCGCCCCCGTGGCAAAGACCATGGGCAGTACGCCGAAGATAAAGGACCATGCCGTCATCATCACGGCGCGGAAACGCTGCGAGGCGCCTGCCAAAGCGGCGTCTTCGGCCGACATGCCGGACTCGCGCTTGACCTTGGAAAATTCCACCATCAAGATGGCGCTTTTTGCCGATAGGCCGATGAGCATGACCAAGCCCAATTCGGCATAGATGTTTAAGTCGCCTCCGGTCAGTTTCAGACCCAAACAGCCGCCGAAAAGGGCAAAAACGACGGTGAGCATGACGGATACGGGCATGGTCCAGCTTTCGTACTGCGCCACCAAGAAAAGATAGGCAAAAAGCAGAGCCAAACCGGTAAAGATCACGATTTCGCCTTGGTTGTCCTTTTCCTGACGACTCATGCCTGTCCATTCGATTTCATAGCCCTGCGGCAGTTTCAACGACTCGATGGTTTTGAAAACGTCTCCGGTACTCACGCCTTCGGCTGTTTGCACGTTCATGGAGGCTGACGACATCTTGTTAAATCGGGCAAGTTCTCTGGCGCCCACTTCAACCGTTACTTTGCCGATGGCAGATAACGGCACCTGTTGACCTTCGGTGTTTTGCACAAACACGGTTTCGATATCGGAAATCGAGGCACGATATCCTGCTTGGGCCTGCATAATGACTTCAAAGTTGTTGTTTTCCAAAGTGAAGTCATTGATGTAGTAAGAGGCAAGGGCATCTTGCAAAGCCGAGTAGACGCTTGAAGCCGAAATACCCAAGAGTTCTGCCTTTGCGCGATCCAAAGAAAAGCGCAACTGCACGGTGTCGGCCTTAAAGCTTGTCATGGCCGAGCGCACCAAAGGCGAAGCGGATAACTCGACAACCACCTGATTGGCAACTT
>JAUNOJ010000134.1 GCA_030531135.1 Sutterellaceae bacterium
ATGCGAGCCCCGAAAAAGTCAGTCTCCGGCGCTCGAAAAATTCGGTACAAGTATTAATCAATACAGAAAAACCGATCGACCTCAAAGAGCTTCAGGCAAAGGCCTTCGGTTTGGGGGTTGTTGCCCGACAGTCTATAGACTGAATCGGAAAAAATCTTTCCCCATTGGTAGTGGAGGAAAACACGCCTAACGGACAGAGCCGAACAGGTTAAGATTCTTGTCTTAATTGTTTTTTTGGATTTTGTCGACGATGCCTGAATTGCCTGAAGTGGAAGTCACACGCCTTGGATTGAGTCCCGCGCTTGTGGGTCAACACGTCTTGGCCGTTGTTTGCCGTACGCCCAAGCTGCGCGAACCTTTGGACGGTCTTGCCGACGGCGTCGAGGGCTTGACGCTTGTCGACATTCGTCGGCGCGGCAAGTACCTCATTTGGGTCTTTGCAGACGATTCGGGCACCGTCAAGGAGTATTTCCTTTCTCATTTGGGCAGGAGCGGCTTTTGGCGACTTTGGGACAATCCGGCGCCGGCTCCCGGCAAACACGACCATGTCGACATCGTTTTTGAGAAGACGACTGCAAGGCTGACCGATCCCAGACGATTCGGCAGCATCCGTCGGATGCAGATCGATCCCGAGAGCGTGCAGCCATTGTCCGAACTTGGTGCCGAGCCCTTTGACGAAACTTTGACACCCGAAGTCTTTGCAGCCGCGATGCGAAAACACAAACAATCGGTCAAGGAAGTCTTGATGGCGGGCAAAGTCGTGGTGGGGTGCGGCAATATCTATTGTTCGGAGTCACTTTTTCAAGCCAAGATCGATCCCAGACGCGCCGCCAATCGCGTTAGTGCCGATCGCTATGGCGTTTTGCTGGGAAAAATTCGCAGCGTTCTTGCTAGCGCCATTGTTGCAGGCGGTTCGACCTTAAGGGATTTTCACGGCGTAGACGGTTCTGACGGCTACTTTGCGCTCACAACCGCCGTTTACGGACGCGAGGGCGAAGCTTGCCGCGTTTGCGGCACGACGATCAAGCGCATTGTGCAGGGGCAGCGCGCCACCTTCTATTGTCCGCGGTGTCAGAAATGAGAGAACTCCAAATTGCCGACCCCGCAGGGTTTCATAAAACGATCGTTGCGTGGCAAAAGAAAGAAGGTCGTCATCATTTGCCTTGGATGGTGCACGAAGCCTATTTGCGGTGGTTAAGCGAAATCATGCTGCAGCAAACGCAGGTGTCGGTCGTTGTCGACTACTTTGCGCGCTTTACGCAATCGTTTCCCACCGTCAAAGATTTGGCCGAGGCGCCGGAAACCGAAGTCATGCGCCTGTGGGCGGGGCTGGGCTACTACTCGCGCGCCAGAAATCTGCACCGTGCCGCAAAGATGGTCATGACGGACTTTGGCGGCGCCTTTCCGGAGACGCTCGAAGGTTTGATGAAATTGCCCGGTGTCGGGCGCAGTACGGCTTCAGCCATCGGCTCTTTTTGCTTTGATTTGGAAGAGCCCGTTTTGGACGGCAACGTCAAGCGCGTGTTAAGTCGCGTGACGGCCTTTGACACGGCAGTCGACTCCACAGAGGGCGATAAGGCGCTTTTGGCATTGGCCAAAGCTTTGGTCAAGGGAGACGAGCCCGGTGTCTTTAATCAAGGCATGATGGATATCGGAGCCCTTGTCTGCACGCGCATTAGGCCCAAGTGCGACGCGTGTCCGGCAAGCGACATTTGTCGGGCATTTTTGGCGGCCAATCCCGAAGACTATCCGAAGAAAAAGCCCAAGCTCGTTCGCTCGGACAGAACCTTGAAGCTGGCGCTCGTGGAAAAAGAGGGTAAATGCCTTTTGGTGCAACGCACGAGTGGCGACATTTGGCCGGGACTGTGGTGTCTGCCCGAGCTTGTCGACGCGCCGGATCGTGCGCCGGTTTTGCGCATCAAACGCGTGCTCACGCACTTAAATCTCACGATCGAAGTCTATCGAACGGAAAATTCCGAAACGCTCGATCTTGAAAGCAAAGAAGTCTTTTGGGTTGAGAAAACACAAACGTCGGCAACAAATGACTTACCGCTACCGACGCCGATACGTTTGATTTTTGAAAAGCTCGCCGAGAGTCGTTTGCTCTAATAGCTCTTTTTGGTCGAAAGTTGGCGATGACGCACGACCGTAACGGTGCGCTCGGCAAAGCGACGCGCCAAGGTCTCGGCCACATAAACGCTACGATGTTGTCCGCCCGTGCAACCGACGGCCACCGTCAGGTAATGACGGTTTTGCGCTTCATAAGACGGAATCCACTTGGAGACAAAACCATCGATGTCGTTGATCATGTCTTCGACGATGGGGCGCTCTTTGAAAAATTCTTGGATCGGCGTATCAAGCCCCGTCAAGGGGCGCAGTGCTTTGTCGTAATAGGGATTTGGCAGGTTTCTGACGTCAAAAACGAGATCGGCCACAACGGGAACCCCGGTTTTAAAGGCAAAGCTCTCAAAAGCAAGCATCATGCCCGTTTCGGGGACTTGAGCAAACTGACGCACCCAGTCGCGCAAGGTGTTGGGCAATAACCCCGTCGTATCGATCACGTGACCGCGCTCGGCCGCGGGCTCCAACAAAGCACGCTCGCGCTTGATAGCTTCGGCAAGCGTCACCTCGTTTTGCCCCTGACCCGGTGCGGTTAACGGATGGCGACGCCGCGTTTCGGAAAAGCGGTGCACGATTTCGGGGGTGGAAGCGCACAAGAACAAAACCTGAACGTCAAACCCCTTTTCTCGCAGTTGGCTAATGGCGTCGTCGGCCGAGTGAATCGTGAGTTGACTTCTGGCATCGACCGACACGGCAATGTGTTTTTGACCGTTTTCGTCGAGATTTTCAACCACAGGTACTAAGAAGTTGCCCGGCAGATTGTCCAGACAATAGTAGCCGCTGTCTTCGAGCTGACGAATGGCGATGGATTTGCCCGAGCCCGAAAGGCCGGTAACGATAATGACGCGAGCGCGAGAATTGGAATTGGACATGACGCAGTTGGGGTTGACTTCGGTTTTCGGATGTCTCTCAATGAGCTCATTGTCGCATGAAATTCGGTGCGCGCAAATCGGCAAAATTGCCTATCGGACGACTTTTTTGGCGAACTATTCGTCTTTGGGATAGTCTTCTTCGCCCGCTGCCTGAGGTTCTTCAACGGGCGCCTGCCAGTTGCCGATAAATTGGCACACGTCCAAGGGCGAGGCGGCATGCATGAGAAACTCTTTGGCTTCTTTGTCTTTGAGTAAAGCGGCAATGTCGGCCAAGATATCGAGATACTTGTCGGGATCGTTTTTGGGAATCATCACCCCGAAAAACAGTCGTGCCTTGCGATTGTCGGGCGTATCCCAGGCAATCGATTCTTTGGTGCGCAAAATCGCCAAAACGATTTCGTCCAACCCTTCGATTCTGCCGTGCGGAATGGCCACACCTGCGCCCAAACACGTGCTCCCCAGACGTTCGCGTGCAATGAGCGCGTCAAAAGCTGCCTGATGGCTGATGCCGGCACACTTTTCAACGATGAGCCCGATGGTTTCAAAGGCACGTTTTCGTGTCGGAATATCTTCGTCCAACAGGACACAATCCAGAGTCAGTAGGGGGGCAATGTGATTCATAAAAGCGAAAAAAATCCAATCAGGCACGCATTGTAAGCGATCGGGGCAAAAGCTGCGCGCTTTCGGTCAGACCAAGGCTTTTCTGAGCGACTTGGGTGCAATGTGTTCGAGTTCGCGATATTTGGCCACGGTGCGGCGTGCGACCTCAATGCCTTCTTTAGCCAGAACATCGGCAATGGCCCCGTCGGACAAGGGTTTCTTGGGGTCTTCTGCGGCTACGATTTCGGCGATGCGGCGACGCACGGCGGTGGAACTCACCGAAGCACCGTCGGTGCCGGCAACGGAACTGGTGAAAAACGACTTGAACTCAAACGTGCCCAAAGGCGTTTGCATGTATTTGCCGGCCGTGGCGCGGCTTACAGTGGACTCGGCCATGTCAAGCTTGGCGGCAACGTCTTTAAGCCCCATGGGTTTAAGTGCCGAAAGCCCGGCAACAAACACTTGCGGCTGCATGTTGACGATGGTTTGTGCGACGGCCACAATGGTGGAAAAGCGCTGTTCGACACTTTTGACAAAGTGCTTGGCTTCATCGGCTCTGTTTTTCCAAAGCGTTTTTTCTTCGCCCGAAAGTTTGGCTTGGGTGATCAACTCGAAAGTTTGTGCGTCAAAGCGAAGGTGTGGGATCACGGCCGGATTTAAAACGGCCGTGAAACCCTCGGGCGTTTTTTGAACGATGACCTCAGGCACCACATAGCGGATTTCGTCGCTCGTTGCAAATTCGGCAGCCGGATGGGGATTGAGTTTGCAAATGAGCGAAAAGGCTTCGAGCGTTTCTTCATAAGAAATGCCCAAGTTGTGCGCGGCCGTTTTGAAGTCGCGCTTTAACACCAAGTCTTTGGCTTGGGTGAGCAAATCAACGGCGTGCCGGGCAACCGAGCCGTGTTCGTCTTGTAAGCGGCCTAATTGCAGCACAAGGGATTCGATCGCGTCTGCGGCTCCGACCCCGGCCGGATCCATGCTTTGAAGAAGCTTTAAAGCTTGCGGCCAAAGCTCGACATCGACAGGCTCGGGGTAGCTTTGCGCACAGGCTTCGAGCCCCTCGGCCAAAAAGCCGTTTTCGTCCAAGTTGCCGATAAGCCATTGCAGCATCCAGCGAACTTGTGCATCCAAATGCATTTCGGATGCCTGCTGCATGAGAACGTCGGCGAGGTTTTCTTCCGAGGAAACTTTGGCAAAGGGATCGTAATCGTCGTCGTCCGTCGGAGACCCTGCCCAGGTGAGAAAAGACGGTTCCTTGAAGTCGTGGGCAACGCCTGCGGGTTCGTCGCAGGCCAATGTCTCGGGGGCAATTGCTTCAGGCGTTCTGTCCGATTCAAACCCGGCGTTGTCCGTGGCTTCGACCAAGGGGTTGGTGGCCAAAACCGTATCGATTTGCGCTTGAAGTTCGGGACCCGTTAACTGCAATAACTCCACCGATTGGCGCTGAGATAGTGTGAGCGCCGTGCGTTGCGTGATCGTTTGCGTTAAACCGAAAGCGGTGATGGCCATAACTGAAACTTACATACGGAAGTTTTCGCCCAAGTAAATCTTTCGCACGGACTCGTTGGCGATGATTTCTTCAGCTGAGCCCTGTGCGAGCACTTCGCCTTCGTTGATGATATAAGCGTGATCGCAAATGCCCAAGGTTTCGCGCACGTTATGGTCCGTAATCAAAACGCCGATGCCGCGATC
>JAUNOJ010000135.1 GCA_030531135.1 Sutterellaceae bacterium
AACGAAGTCGTTGACGTCATTCGTGAAGAAAGTGAAGAAGATGCCTACGCCGCCGTCGGTTTGGATGACGATCAGGATATTTACGGCAGCGTTTGGGACGCTGCCAAGAGCCGTTGGGTGTGGTTGGGATTAAATCTTTGTACGGCATTTTTTGCTTCGCGCGTGATCAGCGCCTTTGACGGCACAATCGAGCGCGTGGTGGCCTTGGCCGCCTTGATGCCGGTGGTGGCCGGAATGGCCGGCAACTCCGGCAATCAAACCCTGACACTGCTGGTGCGCTCCATGGCCATGGGGCAGGTGACGGATGCGACGACCGGGCACCTCATTCGAAAAGAAGTGCTGGTGGCCGTCATTAACGGAATTTTGTGCGGTGTGGCTGCAGGCCTTTGCGCCTGGGCGCTGTATCACGATAGCTCTCAAGGCATGCTTTTGGGGCTGGTGATGGCTTTGGCCATGCTTTTAAACATCGTAGTCGGTGCGGCTGTGGGCTTATTGGTTCCTTTGGGACTGAAAGCTTGCGGCAGGGATCCTGCGATGGGCGGCTCTGTGCTTTTGACCTTTATGACAGACTCCGGAGGCTTTTTGATTTTTCTGGGGTTGGCAACGCTCTTTTTCCCAAAATAAAGATTCTTTTGAGCGAATACGCCGGATTTTTTCCGGCGTATTTTGTCTTAAAAGACTCATCTTGCCGTCAGCAGACGGAATCTTGAACCCGTCTCGGCAGGAGACATCAATCCGATGCCTTTGAGTCTTTGACCTAAGTCGGGGATCGGCCACTCGGCAATATCGGCCCATTGCACCGCGAGCAGATATTCGTTAAGGCCGGCTTCGTTTTTGCGTTTGAGACAACGCGCCTGTTCAAATGCAATTGCATCGCTTGTCAGCCACAAGCTGTCGACCGAGGATTTGAGCTTGTTGACAACGTCGCTGCCGTCTCGCAACCGGAAGATATCAAGAAAGATTCCAGTGCCGTGCCCGTCCGACCAAACGACATCCAAGACCCCTGCCTGCATTTGCACCATGCTCAGGCGGAGATTTTCATCCGTCATGGGCGTTTTGTCGGCCAAGCGTCTGCGAAAAGCCGTAGACGAAAAAACATCGGCCGATTGCAAATCGTAAACGGTCAAATAGTTCGGAGCCGATGCGGGTGAAACGCGCGCATAGCGACGCCCCGAAAGAGTGCCCGGAATTCCCAAAGTTTCGTCGAGATGTTGCGTCTGATACCAAAGATGGAATGCTTTTTCTCGGCCGAGACGACAGTCGTTGGCAACGTAAAAGACGGCGCCGGCAGCCGGTTTGGACAGTGCTTTGGCTTGTGTGGAGTTGGTACAAAGTATTGCGGCAGCGGCCGACAGGCTCGAGCCCAAAAGAAAGCGGCGAGTCAACATGTGTATTCTCCGAAGAACTGAGATTTAAGGGAAATGTTATGGGCTCGGCGCAGGGCTTGGTATCGCAAAACGCTCATTTTGTGCGGAAAAAAGCGCAAAGAAGCGGCTTGAAAAAATCTTTGGCAAGCTTCGGGACGATCAAGCAAGAAAAAACCAACATGATTCTTTTTCGGGCATTTTTGCGCTTTTTTCGACTGCCTCCTGCAGACGACAAAAATAGAATTTTTCTGTCGATTTCGCAGGCTTTCTCTCGAACGAAATTTAGGGTATCTCCTTCGGACTGCGAAATCGACACTGTCTTATTCATCACAGGGAGACAAAAATGCCAAATCGTCGTCAAGTAATCAAGGCCGTATCCGCATTCGGTGCCGCCGTGGCTACGGGAATGAGTATGCCGGTGCGTGCCGCCCAAGGCGGCCCCGACAATTTCTATCGCAGTGACAAAGTCAATTCTCAACAGGTCAATTTTCATAACCTGTACGGGATGGAGCTCGTCGGAAATCTTTATACGCCCAAGGGCATGAAAGAAACGGATCGTTTGCCTGCTATCGTGATCAGCCACCCGTTTGCCGCCGTGCGTCAGCAAGCTGCCATGCTTTACGCTGCCAAACTGGCCGAAGCGGGGTTTGTGACTTTGGCTTTTGATCAGTCGTTCTGGGGTGCGAGTGGCGGAACGCCGCGCGGCTCGGTCTTGCCCGACGTTTACGTCGAAAATTTCAGCGCCGGTGTCGACTATTTGGGAACTTGTAAATTCGTAGATCGAGAACGCATCGGCGCACTCGGTATTTGTGCGAGCGGCGCCTTTGCCGTTGCGGCAACCAAGATCGATCCTCGCATCAAGGCTTTGGTGACTTCGAGCATGTACGACATGGGCGAGTATTTCCGCAAAGGCGTCGGGACCAGCCGTCGCGATAAAGAAATCGTCTCGCGCGACTTGAATACTGCCGCTCGCCAACGTTGGCAGACCTACGAAACGGGTGCCCCCGTTTACGGACCCGGTCAAAACGATGCCGTGTTCTTGGAAGCAAAAGAATCCAACGACTTTTATCAGACGCCGCGCGGTCAGGTGCCTTCCAACGATCGTCGTACGACACCGGCAAGCTATGCCAAATTCATGAACTTCTATCCGTTTATGGACATCGACAGCATTTCGCCGCGTCCGATTCTGTTTGTCGTGGGTGAAATCGCGCCGTCGCGTCAATACACGGAGGCGGCGTTTAAGGCTGCCGCGCAACCCAAGGAGCTCGTAGTGGTCAAGGGCGCCAATCGTATCGATCTGTATGATCGTACCGACATGATTCCTTTCGATCGCATCACCGCTTTTTACCGTCAACATCTGAAGTAAACCCGAGAAACGGATTGTCCGAATCGAAAACGACAGGGCAATCCGTTATTTTTGTCGTTCGGAATCTTGTCTATGGAGCACATTGCCAGTCGATGCACATTTTTGGAAAACGCATTGTTTTTTGCCAGAAGAGTCGGGCATAACGCCACGGGAATTCAGGGGCTTAGCGTGGTTTGCAATTCTTGCGAAGAAGGCAGAAGTTCGTCGGTCGCTTTATATGCCGGAATTATCCTGCAGGGGCGCAAACGTACGACCGTACAAGGCAAAACATATACGTACGGCGCCGGAACGTGTGCCGTGAACTGCGCACCTTTGCCGTTTGAAACTTTTGTGGAGAAGGAAACGGCAGACAAACCTTTCATTTCTGTTGTCCTTGAGCTCGATCCGCTCATTTTGGACGAGATCATTCTTGCACATCCGGATGTGACCTCCAAGATAAGCGAAAGCAAGGATTTGAAGTTTTTCTTCGAAAGTACACCTGAAATAAAGGAGGCCTTTGCGCGTATCCTCGATCTGTCGCGAGATTCGAAAAAGGCGGGCATTCTCGGCCCCGTGGTCAAAAGAGAGCTTCATGCATTACTTTTGTTGAGCGAAGTCGGTCCCTGGATTCGTTCTTTGTATTCGCGTGGCTCTCAATCCTTGCGCATCATGGTGGCCATGGATATTTTGCGCAAACGCTTCAGAGAGTCTATCGGTGTCGCCGAGCTTGCCGCCGCAGTCAATATGTCGCTTTCGACTTTTCGTCGGCATTTTTCGTCCGTGGCCGGATGTACGCCGTTGCAATTTCAAAAAACCTTGAAGTTGTCCGAGGTCAGACGACTTCTGACGGTCGAGCGTAAAAGCGTTTCTCAAGCCGCGCTTGCAACGGGCTATATGAGCACATCTCAGTTGGCAAGCGACTACAAAAAGCATTTCGGTCTCAATCCGCATGAAGAGGTTGTGCGGTTTCGAGACAAAGTCGACCAAACATTCTCGGAATAGTCTTTCGGCGCTTATCGCGCTCAATCGGCCATAAAGGCTTGACCGGCAAGGGAATCGCAAGCCGACTCGGCATTTGTTGCAATTTTTCGCAAAATTGTGTGAAACCCGCACATGCAAAAACGCGACAAAACTCCCCGTCTGAGTTACAGTATCAACATAGAACAAACGTTTTCGAACGCTTGAGGGTGAAATATGAAAAAAACATTGATGCTTTGTACGATTCCTGCGCTCATTCTTGCCGGTTGCGCCAACGACGGTTCCGTTTATCGCTCCGACGTTTACAGTGCCTCGATGGTCAATCAGGCCCAGGAAGTGCAGACGGTGGAAATCATTGCCGTGATGCCGGCGCGCATTGCCGTGGGCAATACGTCGGAGCGTAGCGAAGGCATGAACACCGGCGTGATTTTGGGTGCTTTGCTCGGTGCCGCAACGGGGTTGGCGGTGAGTAACCACTCCGACGCTGTTATTGCCGGTACGGTTGCCGGCGGCGCTCTCGGCGGTTTGGCCGGGCGCGGTGCGTCGGGCAAGGCGCAGAATTTGGTCGACGGCGTGCAGATCACGTTTAAGCAAAACGGCAAGATCTTCACTTCCGCACAAGTCGGTCAGCTGTGCGAATACAAGACCGGTACGGCCATTATGGTTTCGCCCACGCCCAACGCCACGCGAATTCAGCCCAATAATCCCTATGGGTGCCAGCAGCAAAGGTAACGGGAGCACGTCATGAGAAGGGTTCTTGTATTAAGCGCATTGTCGGTGCTTGTTTTGTCGGGTTGCGCCGCTACGCAAAGCAGCAATCAGTCGGCTTATATGAGTGCGCCGATGGATTACCAAATCGAGACGGTGCGCCAGAATTACGAAGAGGTTAAGGCTCAAGCTCAGGCTAAGCTCGAAGCCGAACGTGCCGCGCAGGCTGCCGTTGCTGCAGAAAAAGCCAAACAGGAAGCTGCCGCCGCCAAAGCCAAGGCAGCTCAGCAGGCCGCTGCCGCCAAAGAACGCGCTCGCAAACAGGCTCGTGAAGAAAAGTACGAAGACCAAGTGCGCGAAATGGAATTGGAAATGCAGCGCCTGCGCGTGCGCAGCGAAACCAGTAAGGTCAAAGTTCAGGAGGCTGTCGACGGTCGCAAGATTGAGCGCGCCGACGAACTGGTGGACGTTTACATTAAAAACGGGATGAAGACGGGCGAATAACTTCCGAAAGCCGTCTCGCCAAAACAAAGCCCGCAGGCTTAGTTGCCGCGGGCTTTTGCGTATCTATTTTTCGCCGAAAAGCGCTTTTAAGGCATCGGGGACGCCTTTTTTGGCGGGCTTATCCACGTCCTTTAAGGCTGTGCGGGAAAGCTCCGTTGCCGTATACTCTTCGCTGATGACATCGTGGTAGTAGGCAACGGGTTCCGATGACGTAAGAAAGCGTTCGGCGACTTCGCTTCCGACGTTTTCGTAACGCAAAACGCGCTTGGTATCGAACTCGATATCCAGACACCGTTTGGCGGCGTCATACCCTGCCGAAACGATTCCTCCGCGATGAATGGGTTTTCTGATCATGACGAACCTCCCGGGCCAGTC
>JAUNOJ010000136.1 GCA_030531135.1 Sutterellaceae bacterium
GCAGCGCTCAGACGGCGCTGTGGCACATCACGGCCGTGTATCTGCGCCTGATGGCTCCGATCCTTTCGTTTACGGCCGAAGAAGCCTTTGCGCTCTTTAGCCCCAACGAAAGCGGCACGATCTTTACCGAAGTCAACCACATGGTGCCGGAAATTGCGGACGCCGAAGCTTTGTTAACGAAGTGGGAAACGATTCGTGACGTGCGTGCCGAGGTCTTAAAGCGCATCGAAGAATTGCGTACGCAAAACTTGGTGGGCTCTTCCTTGCAGGCCGAATGCCGCATCGCCGCCAAGGGCGCCGCTTACCGCGCTCTGGCCTCTTTGGGCGACGAACTGCGCTTTGTGATGATGACCTCCAAAGCCGAGTTGGCTGAAGGCACCGAGGATACGCCGGTGATCGACGTGAAGGCCACCGAAGAAAAGAAGTGCGAACGCTGCTGGCACTATGTGTGTTCCGTGGGCGAAAACGCCGAACATCCGGGCTTGTGCGGCCGTTGCTTAACCAACCTCTTCGGTTTGGGCGAAAGCCGTACCAAGGCATAAGGTTTGCCGCATGTCTGATGTGAAATTGGACAAGAAAGTACCCCGAGGTGCGTCCTCGGGGCGCTTTTTATTTTGGGTCCTCGTTTGTATCGTGCTTTTTGCCGCCGATCGCTATACCAAGGCCTTGGCCGTAGACGCCTTTGCCATGGGCGCGGTTTACCCGGTGACGAGCTTTTTCAATCTGGTTTTGGTGGGCAACACCGGCTCGGCCTTCTCCTGTTTGGGCGAGGCCGGCGGCTGGCAGATTTATTTCTTCAGCATTCTGGCGGTTGTCGTGACAGTGGGCATATTGATTGCCCTTTGGAAACTCAACCACCGAACGCTTTTAAGTTTAGCTTTGACGCTCGTGGCAGCCGGCGCCGTGGGCAACATGATCGATCGCGTGACGCTTGGCTACGTGATCGACTTTTTGGACTTTCATGCCATGGGTTACCATTGGCCGGCTTTTAACGTGGCCGACATTTGGATTTGCGCAGGCGCCGTGGGCATCGTCTTGGACGAATTCGTCAAGGCAAAGAAGTAAAGCCCGAAAGTTGCGTCTCGGCGCGATATACTCTTCGTTTATCTACTCCCCTTTTTTGCCTATTGGGAATTCCTAGGCCTATGTCTCATTTGACCGGAAAACACATTACTCTGGCCGTCACGGGCGGTATTGCGGCGTACAAGGCTTGCGAACTCGTGCGCCTGCTCGTCAAAGCGGGCGCAACGGTACAGGTGGCCATGACCGAGGCCGCTTGCGAATTCGTGCGTCCCTTGACCTTTGAAGCGTTAAGCGGCCGAGCCGTTTATACCGATCAGTTTGCCGGCGGCATGCCCCATTTGGCTTTGACGCGAGACCAGACCGATTTGCTGTTGGTCGCGCCTGCGACGGCCAATACGATCGCCAAGGCCGCCCACGGCATTGCCGACAATTTGGTCACAAGCGTCATTTGCGGACGTAACTGCCCTCTTGCCGTAGTGCCCGCCATGAACAACAAGATGTGGGAAAACCCGGCCACGCAAGAAAATATCCGTCGGCTCAAAAGTTGGGGCGTTCATGTTCTGGGACCGGCCACGGGCGAATTGGCGTGTCACGTCAACGCCGCCGGGCGCATGATCGAACCCTCGGAAATCGTCGACTACGTCTCGGCCATCCTGGCGCCCAAGGTGCTTGAAGGTAAGAAAGTTGTGGTGACGGCCGGCCCCACTTACGAAGCATTGGATCCCGTGCGAGGATTAACCAACAAGAGCTCGGGCAAACAAGGCTATGCGATTGCCAAGGCAGCCTTTGAAGCCGGCGCCGAGGTGATTCTGGTAACGGGACCCACGGCTCTGAAAGCGCCCACGGGCGTGACGGTCAAACGTGTGGAGTCGGCCACCGAGATGCTCCATCGTGTGACAGTCCATCTTAAAGATGCAGACGTCTTTATTTCGGTCGCCGCAGTGGCCGACTTTAGAAGTGCACGTGTGGCCGAGCACAAGATTAAAAAGACGGACGACGACACCGTCCCCTCTTTTGACTTGGTGAAAAACCCCGACATTCTGGCAACCGTTGCCTTGAACTACCCCGACATCTACTGCGTGGGCTTTGCGGCCGAGACACAGAACGTGGAGGCTGCGGCCAAAGAAAAGCTCTCTAAGAAAGGCGCCAAGATCATTGTGGGCAATCTCGCGACCGACACTTTCGGCAAAGACACCAATACGGCGGTGTTTGTTTCTGCCATCAGTGTGGAGGAAGTGCCGACCTGCACCAAGGACGAGTTGGCAGAAAAGCTCGTTAGCCGCATTGCCCAAGATTTGGGAGTGAGCGATGAGTAAGAAAGAATTGCGTCTGACGGACACGTTGGAACCCGAGGGCGGCGACTTTGTGCGGTTTTTGAGCGACATCGAAAAGTTGCAGAAAAAAGACCTGCGCGGGCTTGAAGTCGAATTGCCGGAAAACAATGCCGGCATGATCGTCGTGTCATCCCGTAAGGAAGCGGCCGCAGGTACGGGAATCGATTCTCACGCCTGGGGTCAAAATCCTTCCTCCGAAGTGCTCCCCTCGAGTACCTCCAAAAAATCGAGCTTGCGCGAGCCCACTTCTTTGGCCTCTTTGTTTTACTTTTTGGCGCCGATTCTCTTGGCCGTGGGCATCGCCGCGATGGCGCTCGGCATGTACGACAGTACGTTTGAGCTTGTCATCCCTGTCGGAATGTTTTTTGTCTTTGCCGGCATTGTCGGCACGGCGGAATCGAAAAAGGACGCCAAGCGTCGTGCCCGTGCGCGCGGTGAAAAGTAAAATCGAATACAGAATTTTTCAACCTACTTTCAACTAAAAATGCAGATTGATCTTAAAGTCTTGGACGAACGTGTCCGCCCCTACTTGCCGCAGTATGCCACTTCCGGAAGCGCCGGACTCGATTTGCGGGCGCTCTTGGACGAACCCGTGACGATTGCCCCCGGTGAAACCATTCTGGTCAAGACCGGTTTGGCGATTCATATTGGGGATCCCAATTACGCCGCCGTGATTTTGCCTCGCAGCGGCATGGGTCACAAAAAAGGTATCGTTCTCGGCAATTTGGTGGGCTTGATCGATTCGGACTATCAGGGCGAACTCATGATTTCCACTTGGAATCGCGGTCAGGCGCCCTTTACGTTGGAGCCTTTCGAACGCTTGGCGCAGCTGGTGGTGTTGCCCGTGGTGCAGGCCACCTTTAACGAAGTCAAAGATTTTGAAGAAAGCGATCGCGGCACGGGCGGGTTCGGTTCGACCGGCACCAAGTAAGCCAAGCTGTCAAAGATGCTTTCGATAGAATATCGGCTATTGCCAAAAAAGAAAATCGGCGGGAAACCTCACATGGGTCTCTCGCCGATTTTGTTTTTATCTATTGCTTGACGAATTAAACCTTGTCGGTCAACTCGCGCAACACTTCGCCGGCGTCGGCCTCAAGGTAGTAGTCGCACATCTCGAAAATGGCGGCTTCGGGATCCTTGTTAACGGCCACGATCACCTTGGAGTCTTTCATGCCTGCAACGTGCTGGATGGCGCCCGAAATGCCGAAGGCAAAGTACAGTTCCGGCGCCACGATCTTGCCGGTCTGACCCACCTGCGTTTCGTTGGGCGTCAAACCCATGTCGACCACGGCGCGGGTGGAACCCACGGCAGCACCGATTCTGTCGGCAAACTGCTGCAAAGCGTCAAATCCGCTTTCGTCAATCAAACCGCGGCCGCCGGCCACCACGCGCTTGGCGGTGAGCAAATCGGGGCGATCGCTCTTGACTTCTTCCACACCCACGAATTCGAAAGCACGAGCCTTGAATTCGCAAGCAAGCGTTTCAACGGCAGCAGCTCCGCCCGTTGCGGTTGCGGCATCAAAAGCCGTCGGACGAATGGTGGCAATCACCGGATGCGCAGCCGTCTTGACGGTGGCCAAAACGCCGCCCGCGTAGATGTAGCGCTTAAAGGTGTCGTCGGAAACCACGGCACACACGTCGGTAATGGCGGGAACACCGATCATGGCGGCCACGCGCGGCATGGCAGCCTTGCCTTCGGTGCCGGAGGCAAAGAAGATGTGGCTGTAGTCGCCCGCTTTAAAAGCGGCAACAACGGCTTCGGACAGGGGTTCGGGCAAAGCGTGAGCAAGAGCTGCATTGTCAATGACAACGACTTTGCGCACGCCTTCGATTTGACTAGCGGCCTTGGCGGCGTCCTGACAGTTGAAACCGGCCACAACGACATCGATGTCTGCGCCCAAAGCTTTGGCGGCCGTGACGGTATTTAAGGTGGAAGCCTTGATGTTCACGTTATCGTGTTCGGCAATCACAAGAATGGTCATTTTGTATTTTTCCTTTCGATAACGGGGTTAGAGGGCCTTGACTTTGTTTTTCAAAACGTCGAGCAACTGATCGACGTCTGCCAGCTTTTGACCGGCGGCACGAGCGGGCGGCTCCACCACTTCCGTGCGAATATTCAAAGGTGCCAAGTCGGCAACCAAATCCTGAGCTGCGAGCGTTTCCACGGGCTTTTTCTTGGCCTTCATCATGTTGGGCAACGTCACGTAGCGGGGTTCTGCCAAACGAAGATCGGCCGAAACAATGCAGGGAAGCTCGGCTTTGACGGTCATCAAACCGGTATCGGTTTCGCGCGTGGCGGTCACGGTCGTGCCTTCCAAAGCGAGTTTGGAGATGTTGGTGGCAACCGGCAGATCGCACATGGCAGAAATCATCTGCGGCACTTGCGCGGCGTCGTTATCAATGGCTTGCTTACCGAAGATCAAAAGATCGGGCGTTTCGCGCTCGACGATCTTGGCCAAAAGCTTGGCAACGCCAAAGGGTTCGAGATGGTTGTCCCACGTGACATGCACGGCGCGATCGGCACCCATGGCCATGGCAACGCGCAAGGTGTCGACGGTCTTGGCGGGCCCAATGGAAACCACGACTACTTCATCGGCCTTGCCCGCTTCCTTTAAGCGAACGGCCTGTTCGACGGCGATTTCGTCAAAGGGGTTCATCGACATTTTGGCCGTGACGATATCCACGTCACTATGGTCGGGCAACACATGGACCTTGACGTTGTAGTCCACAACGCGCTTGACCGCAACAAGAATCTTCATAAAAATCAAACTCCGAAAGTTTTCGAGTTCGCCCCTTAAAACAGGGGCAAACAAATATTTTGGTGTTTGCGAATTATACGGGACTTCGAGGCTTCTTTTGCGTCGCACAAAATGTACAAATTCGTACTGAGACGCCCA
>JAUNOJ010000137.1:0-4638 GCA_030531135.1 Sutterellaceae bacterium
CTTCGATCTTAATTTCGAAAGCGTCGCCGATATTCATCGCCGAGCCGCTCGCAATCTCAAGCAGTCCCGATTCGCTGCCCGTTTGCACATGCATGCCGAACATGTGCTTGATGTCGAACTCTTCGATTAAGCCGTCCTTTACCAAACGGCGTGCACCGGAAATCTTGGGCGTCTTGGCAGTCATCTGATTTTCGAGCGAGTCGCCCTCTTCTGCCGGTTGGAAGACAAACACGACGCGACGATTGATTTCGGCTTTGTGCTCAGACAAAATTTTGGCCGCTGCCAACAACATGGCGATATGGGCATCGTGCCCGCACATGTGAGACACAAAAGACTCTTTGCCCCACATTTGCCCCTTGGCCTTGGACTCGTAAGGCAGTCCCGTATTTTCTTTGATGGGCAAACCGTCGATGTCGGCACGCAGTCCGACCGTATCGCCCTTTGTCGGATTAAGCACGCCGATCACGGCCGTGGGCGAGCCCTTATAACCTTTGATGACTTTGTCAACACCGGCTTTTTTCAGAAACTCGTAGATGACTTCTTGGGTTTTGTATTCTTGGTTGCCCAGTTCGGGCATCTGATGCAACTTGTGTCGCATCTCGACCATTTCAGGATAGTGAGACTCGACAGCCTGATCGAACCAGGCCGGTTGACTGCCGGCCAAGGCAGTGCAAGACGCTGTCGCCGAAACCGCGAGAGCAAAGAAGACATTTTGTTTGAAGTTAAGCATTATTTACTCCCTATGATGCATCCGCTATCCGATCGTCGGAAGGTTAAGTATTGGGAGGAAGACTCCTTTGGTCACGCACCCGATAGCAGAGGTTTGTTAACTGATACACGAATAGTGCAAATAATATCAATGACATTATTTTGAAAAACAAAACAATGAATTCCGATTTCTTACAAGCCCGTGCCTATTTTGGACGTGCATGCCGGGCGATCGAGCGTGCGCGAATGGCGACAGAGCGTGCACAAGGCGACTAACGTGCAAGTTCGGGCGACTTTTGTCGATTGCAAAACGGCCAAACAAAAGCCTGCCGACGTTTGCACGCGGGCAGGCTTTGTGTTTGGCTTTAGTTGCGTAGATTAAGCGATCGGTTTTTCCTCGACAGCCACGGCGTTTTTCACCGTCAAATCGAGCTTGTCGTACGGAATTTCGATGCCCGATTCGTTAAAGCGCTTCAAGACCATACGCATGATATTGCTCTTTAAGGTGGCGGTGCCCAACTGCGGATCGGCCACCCAGAAACCGGCCTTGAGATTGATGCCGCTCGCACCAAAGCTTGACACATAAGTGTAGGGATTGCGCGTTTCCAAAACACGAGGCTGGGCCTTGACGCATTCCAAAAGGATTTCCAAAGCCTTGTCGACATCGGCTTCGTAAGCGCAAGAGACTTCCACATTGATCACGCAGTCGGTGTCGGTCAAGGAGTAGTTTTTCACCGTGCCGGTCACGAAGTTTTCGTTCGGAACGATCAACTCTTCGCCAAGGGTATTGCGCAAAACGGAGTAACGCGTATTGATTTGCGTCACCACACCCGAGAAGGTGCCCACCTGCACCATGTCGCCCAACTTCACCGAGCGATCGAACAAGATGATAAAGCCAGAAATGTAGTTGGAAGCAATCTTTTGCATGCCAAAGCCGATACCGACACCCACGGCGCCACCAAAGACGGAAAGCACCGTGAGGTTGATGCCGACGGTAGACAAAGCAATCAAAACGCCGATCACGATCAAACCCACGCGGCAAATGCGAGCAAACACCACACGCAGGTTCATTTCCATTTCTTTAAGGTGCATGATCTGCGCTTCGCAGATGTCGGCCAATTTATTGGCAACGCCTGCCGTCAAAAGCACCGTGACCAAGCCCACGAAAATCTTCCAGATGGTGAGATTGTCGCTGCCGATCGGCAACGAATACTCTTTCATCAAATGCACGATCTCGGGCAAAATGCCCACGATCTGCAAGAAGGCCAAAATCCAGAAGGTGGTGGTCACAAACTTCTTTTGGCTTTGGCTAAAGAGCTTGTCGCCGATCAGAGCCGTCAACATCTGAAGGATGACGTAAAGAATCGCCCAGGCATAGAAAATCTGATAGGCAACGCGGATAATAAATAAATTGGATTCGTGGTTGACGACGCCCGCAGCCGTCATCAGCGAAACGCACACCGACTGAAGTGTGGCGGCCGTCACGCTAAACAGAAGCGCCTGCACGAGCGAAATCGTCATGCGAATGAGTTTGGCGCCCCACGTATCCGAGGTGATTTTGACGCGCAAAGCCAAAAGGCGAGCACCGAAAAAACGGCTCACCATATAGGCGATCAAGACGGAAAGCGCCACTGCGCCCAACTGATAAAGGGCGCTCACGGAAGAAAAGCCCGCAAAGACGGAATTCGCAAAAAAGTCCGTCATCTGAGTGTAGAGCAAAGTCACGTGGTCGGTGATGCCGGAAAAGAGCATATCGTTGACGTCGACGTTTTGAGTTTCGTTCATAAATGCGTGTTTTCAAAGTCAAAGGTTGTCGGTGTCGCCATTGTACCGACACTGCCGCTTTGACTGTGCATTTGATCGCGACTTTGTCGCATTTGGAAAAAAATTTCGGGGAGAGTACGCCGGCACTCTCCCCGTTTCGATCCATCAAGTTTTGAGACTTTCGATTAGTCTTCGAACGTGCCCTTCACCATGATGTCCTTGGTGCGCATCATCTGTTGGCCCTGGGCAAAGACATGAACCAATTCCATGTTTTCGTCAAAGAGGTTGATGTCGGCGCACTTGCCTGCGGCGATTTCGCCCTTACCTTCCAACTGCAAGGCCTTGGCGACGTTGCGGGTCAAAATCGGCAATGCGGTTGCCATGTCGACATTCAATTCGCCGATCAAGCGCTTGAAGTCGCGCAAGTTGCTATTGACGCCGCCGACGCCCAAGCCCACCATTTCGCCCTTTTCGTTAAAGCGCGGCACGGAACCGTGACCGTCGGAGCTCATGGTGATGTGGTCCAATGCAACGCCTGCCTTGATGGCTTCATACACGCCGTTGGCGGGCGTGCCCACGGCGCAAGACCCGCCCGTGGTGATGTCGACATAGCCGCCTGCCAAGCCGAACTTAATAGCGCCTTCAAAGACCTTCATGTCGCGAGCGCAGTGCGTCGGACGGATATGCTGAATGGGCATGCCCTTCTTGACGATATTCATAAACATGTCGAAGGGACCGACGATGTTACCCAAGTGAATGTGTAACACGCCCAATTTTCCTGCCACCATGGCGCCCACGCGAATCTGCGTCAAAAGACGCAAGACTTCTTCTTCGGTGGGGAAACTCGAACGATGATCACCCATGGCGATCTTCACACCCACGACTTCGGGGATGAAGTACAGATCGTCACGCACGCAAGAAGTCAAGGTCGTGGGCGGATAAGCGTAGTTGGAGGTGTACATCCAAGCCGAGACGCCTTCGGCCTGAAGCGCACGCACCTTACCCAAGAGGTTGGGCATGGAGCGGCTCGTGCCGTCAGTACCGGAAACGGCCACTACGCTCGTGGTGCCGCAAGCGACGAGTTCGGAGAGCACCAATTCGGGCGTACGGGTCTTGGGGCCGCCTTCGCCGCCGCCACCGGTGACGTGCACGTGCTGATCGATAAAGCCCGGCGTCAGAATCAAGCCCTTGGCATCCAAGGTTTCAAGACCGGGCAACGTCACGGTCAAATCTTTGCCCACGGCGGCAATCTGACGATTGACCACCAAAACGTCGCACACACCCAAATCTTCGGGGCTGTAGACGTGTGCGTTTTTAATTAAAAGAGCCATTTGTTTTTCTCCTCAAAAACTCGGCCGATTACAAGAAAACGAGCGAAGCGACGGTGTTGACGACCATACCGAGGATCATCACCGGAATCGTTCTTCGAATCAGTTCAATGGGTGTCAAGCCCGAGATACCCGAAACGGCAATCACCACGCCGGAAATCGGGCTCATGGCGCGAGAAAGACCTGCGGCCAACTGTACGGGCACCACTAAAGCGATGGTGTTGTAGCCCACACTTGCGGCAGCTTCGGGCAACAAGGGCGAGAAGGCAAAGAAGGCCGAGTTGCCCGAACCCGTCACGATCGTTGCCATGATCATAATGCCCATCATCACAAAGAGCATGAGGAACAATCCCATGCCCTGTTGGCTCGCAGCAGCCTGAATCAACGTTGAGATACCGCCCACCTTGGTTAAGCCCAAAGCAAACAATTCGGCACAGATCACCAAGGCAACGGTGGAGGTAAAGACCTTGCCCATACCGTCAAAGAAGGCCTGACTGTCTTTACAGCTCGTCTTAAACGAACGGCGCGTGAGCAAGTCCACCACAAAGGCGATGAGAATCGAAACGATAATGGCCGTCACAAGGCTCAACTTGATGCCCTGATACACCATGGGCGAGAAGACGATCAAAAGGAACAACGGCAGAATCGGCAGGATGGCGTAGTGCACGGGACCGGCACCGGCAAACGGATCGTCCGAATTGTTTTGCGCTTCGGCACTACCGGCAATGGGCTTGTCTTCAATACCCTTGGCGGCTTCGCGGCGGTCAAACCAGCGCTGCACGAGGAAGTGGCCGGCAGCCACGGCAATCATCACGCAGATGGCAACCGGAATTTGACC
>JAUNOJ010000137.1:4648-5250 GCA_030531135.1 Sutterellaceae bacterium
GCCGATCAAGTCGGCGGCACGCATGGCATTCGAAGAACTCGGACCCAAGTCCAAGCAGCAGGTCGACGCAATCACGGCTGCGGCAGCGGCACGACGCACGCCCAAAGACACCAACAGCGGATAGATGGAAGCCATCAACAACAGGCCCAGACCCACGGCGGAGTTGATAAACAATGCCATCAACTGCCCCACAATGTAGGTCACGGCCAACAAAAGGTAGGGAGAACGAATTGCAGACAACGGACGAATGCAAAGCTTCACTAAGGCTTTCGAAGCGCCGATCTTATTCATATAAAACGAGAAGCCGGCAATGGCCATAATGTTCAAACCCAAACCGGGCAGACGACCTTTCATGAGGTCGGTGACGGCCTGAGCCAAGTCAAAGCCGAAGAAGTGGGTGCTGGTTTTGGCGGAAACCGGGTCGTTGCCCATCATGCCGCCGATGATCAACATGACAATACCGATCAATAACAGAATAATCGGCGGATAGTAATTTTTAATGACGAAATACGCCACGGCCACCACGGCCAACAGCGTACAGATCACTCCGATCATAGGAAATCTCCTTTGGTGTTTTTCTTTTGGTTCTTTCGTCGACGTCC
>JAUNOJ010000138.1 GCA_030531135.1 Sutterellaceae bacterium
TATTCGCTCAGATGAGGCTTAAGTTCGTTTTTTTTAGAGCCCTTTGAACCGACATGGTGGAAATTGAGTCAACAATCTGCAATTCAACCAACTTCTCAGCCAATAAACGCACCGTCCATCGATTGTGGCCTTCCGGCGGGTCGCTACAAGCAATTGCTGTCAATTTTGCTTCAAACTGGCCATCGAATTTAACAGGACGCTTACTCTTGCCAATGGGCTGAGGGGTAAGAATGGCATTAAGCCCTTCCGTCACAAACTTCTCTTTAAGATGATTGAGTGTACGGGGTGACATCCCCACCGCTTTAGAAGTTTGTTCCACCGTCCAATGTTCGGAGGTGAATGGTCCTCTATCCAAAAGCAAAAGCGCCCTGACATAAAGAACTTGTCGTGCGTTTCTATGCCCTTTTGTGTATTCCTTTAATTGCGAGACTTCGTCTTCAGTCAGAGTCACTCGATATTGCGCACACATGGGAAATCCCTCCTTTTATGAGAGATTTTACACCCTTTAAAAAACGCAATTATTATTGTTACATGATACTAGGGAAAAAACTAATACCTTTGATTTATGACGACTTATTCGACGCAATGGTTAGAGACCGTGGCTCGTCCTCGGTCTCGTTCGTGGCAGTTGCCGTTAGGGGCGACGGAGCCTCTTTTGCCTTGGATTACGCCTGAGGTGCCGCCGGCATTGAAGGCGCTTTTTCAGGCCGAAGGCGTGGCACGCGAGTTTGCCCCCGGAGAATATATCTATACCCCATCGATGCCGTTGACCTTAATGACATTGGTCGTCAACGGCGTTGCCGGACGCGCTTTCGGCAGCATGTACAACCAAGCCAAACAAGGGATGGCTTTGGCAGTAGCCGATCGCATTTGCGGAGGAAATCACACGTTTTTTAGCGGCAGACCCGGTAACGGGCGCTATTTTGCCGTCACGCCCCTCAAAGTGTTGATTCTGCCCAATGCACGCATCAAAGAAGTCATGCGCGAGGATTTGAGCTTTGCCCGCCAAATGCAAGTGCAGCTGGAGTGTTGCATTCAGTCCGATCGAATCGGCTTGGCCGCCAATTCCGTTTTGCCCGTGCAGCAACGCATCGGGTTGTATTTCTTGAGCTGGGCATTTGCTTACGGTCAATTGGAAATGTTCGACGACAAGGAGTGGGTCAAGTTTGACGCCATCTTGCCGCAAACGCAGATTGCGCGCGTGGTGAGTGCAAGCCTCATTCACATCAAACGAGGCTTTGCGGAGTTGAAAGCTGCGGACGATATCCGCAGCGACGCAGGTACAACCTGGTTAAAAAGCAGTGTATTGGATCCGCTTTGGCAGTGGTTGTGCTCCAACGAAGAGCCTTTGTCGGACATGCCGCGTCCGAAAGATTGGCGACAATTTTTGAAAAATTGAGGATAAAAATTTGCCGACAACCGAAAACAGTTGTCGGCAAGATTTTGTGCGATCGAACCGGAAAATCAAACCGGGTTGTCGATATCGACGAATTCGACTTCGATACCGTGTTTTTCGGCGATCCAATTGCCCAATGCCCGAATGCCGAAGCGCTCGGTGGCGTGATGCCCGCAAGCAAAGTAGACGATGCCCGCTTCGCGCGCAATGTGCGTGGTGCGCTCGCTGATTTCGCCCGAAATGAAGCAATCGACCCCCAAGTCGATCGCGTCTTCAATCATGTCTTGCGCAGCGCCCGTACACCATGCCACGCGTCGAATCGTGCGATTCAAGTTGCCGACGGCCAACGGTGCACGGTTTAACACCGACTCGAGTTTCTTTGAAAGGGCTTCCACCGTCGTTTCGCTTTCAGTTGTGCCGTACCAGCCGAGGTCGGCGTCCGAAAAGTTGCCCTGCGGCACAAATCCCAAGGCCTGTCCCAAAAGAGCGTTGTTGCCCAATGTCGGGTGCGCATCCAAGGGCAGATGATAGGCAACCAAAGACAGATCGGCTTTTAAAAGCGAAGCAATGCGTCCGTAACGAACGCCGGTGATGCGAGGGTCTTCGCGCTTCCAAAACCAGCCGTGGTGCACGAAGATTGCATCGGCTCCTTTGGCTTTTGCGGCTTCGATCAAATCAAGACAAGCCGAAACGCCCGTGACGATTTTCTTGACTTCGCACTTGCCTTGGACTTGCAATCCGTTGGGCGCGTAGTCGTGAAAAGCTTCGGGAGTTAACAGTTCGTTGACGGATTTGAGAATTTGAGACAGTTCCATCGAGCAACTCATCGGTCAGATCTTTTGGAAGATTTTTTCCTTGGGCAAGCGAGATTTCGGGCGCTGAGCGTTGCCGTCGTTGGGGTCGCGATAGCCGAAACTTAACATAAAGACGCTGCGAAGACCTTTTTCGCGCAAGCCCAAGATGGCATCGAGCTTGTTGAAGTCGGCGCCTTCAATCGGCGTCGTGTCAATGCCCATGGAGGCGGCGGCCATCAAAACAAAGCCTTGAGCGATGTAGGCTTGGCGAGCTTCCCAAGAGATGAGTTCGGAGGGCGAGACCTGATGCAAGCCCACAAAGTGACGGCGACCCGCATCTTGCTGCGCCTTGATGTCGGGATTGTTACCAAAGCGCCCGTCTTTTTCTTCCTGATCGAGCACGCTTTGCAGGTATTCGTCCGTGAGCTGGTCATAAACGGCAAAGACAACCACGTGGCTGGCGTTCTTGGCGCGATCGCGATTGAAGTCCAAAATGGCCGGCATGATCTTTTGCTTGGCTTCTTCGGTGTCGGCAATCAAAAATTGCCAGGGCTGAGCGTTCACGGAAGAGGGGGCCAAGCGCAGGATTTCGAGAATCTTGTCAAAGTCTTCGTCGCTGACGCGGCGGTTGGCGTCATAGTGTTTGGTGGTATAGCGGGTGCGGGCAACAGTGAGTGCGTCCATATAAATCTCCCTGAAAAAAGTCGTTCGGTGCACATAAAGTGCAACGGATATTGTGCCCAAGAGTGTAACGCGAAGCGGGACGAAATTTGCTCGGCCAATGGTATCAATCTTTTTCAGAGAAAGACTTAATTTGCCCTACAATGCGCAAAGATATAACGACAACAAAACCATTCGAATACACCACGGGAGACTCGCTGAATGGATCTGAAAGTACGACGTTGGCAAATCCTTTTTGTTGCCTGCTGCATTTGCCTTTGCTCGGGCTCGATGTACGCTTGGTCCGTTTTTGCAACGCCGTTGGCGGCACGATTGACCGAAATCACGGGCGAAGTCGTTACGACGGGTATGATCGCTGCAACGTTTAGTTTAGCTAACGGCCTCAGTCCCATCCCGATGATTCTCGGCGGTTTCGTCAACGATCGAATCGGGCCGCGTTGGTTGATTGCCTCGGGCGGTCTTTTGATCGGATTGGGGTACATTGCGGGCGGTTTGGCACAGACGCCCATGCAGTTGATTTTGGGGTTCGGACTTTCGTTTGGCATCGGTTTGGGTTTTGTTTACGGAGCCGTCATCGGTACGGTGATGAAGTTCTTTCCGGATCGTCGCGGTTTGGTGGGCGGCCTTGTGACGGGGATTTACGGGTTGAGTTCCGTTATTTTGTCGCCGGTTGCTCATGCTCTTATCGACAGTTACGGCGTGCATTGGGCCATGATCGCGGTGGGCGCGGTTTTTGCGTTTGTGATCGTTTCGGGAGCAATGATGATGCAAAAGTGTCCGGACGATTTCCTCGCCGAAATGTCGCAAGGCGCACGACAGACATCGGTCAACAATCTGCATTGGCGGGCAATGCTTTCGACCAAACGCTTTTATCCGATGATCGCCATGCTCGTGTGCGGCGCCATTCCCGCCATGATGTTCATTCCGTTTTGCTTTGCGCTTGCCAAGGAATTGGCAGGGCTGTCTGCCGTTTCCGCCTCGATTGCGGTGTCGGTTTTGGCTTTGAGCAACGTGGGCGGGCGCTTTGTGGCGGGAGCGGCTTCGGACAGATTCGACCGAGTTGCCACATTGTCGGGCGCTATGCTTGTGACCGTTTGGAGTTTTATCGGCCTATCTTTTGCCACGCCCGAATTGACGGTACTTTTTTGGGCGGCTGTGATCGGCGTCGGTTTGGCTTTCGGTGCCTTCATGGCGATTTACCCGGGGTTTACTTCCGAAGAGTTCGGCAGTCGCCATAATTCGGTCAATTACGGCATCATGTTTTCGGGTTTTGCCATTGCGGGCTTTGCGGGGCCGGGGCTTTTGCACGCCATGCAAAATGCCGATATTTCGCTCTCGGGAATCTTTTTGACGGCAAGTGCCTTGTGCTGTTTGGGACTCGTTTTTGCTTGGCTTTTTGAGTGTGCCAAGAAGTCAAGTTGATCAGTGAGAAAAACGCGCCCAAGTGATGCGATCGTTGTCGCCCAAGTCTTTGACCGTTGCCGGATTTTTAAAGCCTGCTTTGTAAAAGAGTTCACGCACGGCCGCACCTTGGTTGTAGCCGTGTTCGACCATCAAAATGCCGCCGGGACTCAGATGTCTCGGTGCCTGTTCAATGATGACGCGCAAGTCCGAGAGTCCGTCGACGGTATCGGTGAGCGCCCCGATCGGTTCAAACATCAGATTGTCCAAATGTGCATCGTCGGGCTCGATATAAGGCGGGTTGGAGACGATCAAATCAAACGTGCGATTTTCAATGGCGTCAAACCAGTCGCTCACGACAAAGGTGACATTTGTCGCGTCGAGCGTTTGTGCATTGCCGCGCGCGACTTCAAGCGCAGAGGTGCTCACGTCGCTTGCCAGAACCGGGGCTTGCGGAAATTCCAAAGCAAGGCTGATCGCAATACAGCCGCTGCCCGTTCCCATATCGAGAATGCTCTCGGGAGCCGGACATTGGGCCAAAGCCGTTTCGATCAACGTTTCGGTATCGGGACGCGGGATCAGAACGGCGGGGGTCACATGAAAGTCGCGCCCCCAAAAAGAGCGCGTTCCTGTGATGTAGGCAACGGGGCAGCCGGCTTCGATCTGATCCAAGCTTTGCAAAAACTTTTGCGCAATTTCATCCGGCACTTCGGCTTCGGGGTGCATGATGAAAAATTCCTTGGTTTTGCCGGTGAAGTGCGACAGCACCACACGCGCATCGACTTTGTCGACACGCGCATACGCGGCAAGCAAAAGCGCTCGGATCGTTGCCATGACGTGTTTACTCGCCCATGGCGGCCAAAAGTTCGGCCTGATGTTCGTTGGTCAGAGCCGTGAGGATTTCCTGAATGTCGCCGTCCATGATGCTGTCCAAGCGGTAAAGCGTCAAATTGATGCGATGGTCCGTCAC
>JAUNOJ010000139.1 GCA_030531135.1 Sutterellaceae bacterium
ACGCACATGTTTAATTTTCGAGATCGCATCGACTTTTGGCTGAGATTCGGCTTCGGTGCGTTGATTCTGATCGGCTGCTACTTTGTGATTCAGCCGTTTTTAACGGCAATTATTCTGGCCGCCATTTTGGCTGTGGTCAGTTGGCCGCTTTACTTGCGTGCGGTCAATAGTCTTGGCAACGCCACGGCGGCAGCGGCACTGATGATCACGATCATTGTGATTACGGTCTTGATTCCGTTGTCGGTCTTAAGCGGCGTTTTGGCGCACCAAATTCCCGAAGTCATTCTTTGGGTCAAAAATTGGGTGGCCGACGGTATGCCTTTGCCCGATTGGCTCGTCAATTTGCCCTATGTGGGACAAAGCATCAGCGACGCGTTTCATTTCGGTTTGGATCCCAGAGCCTTAAGCGGCGTGTTGCAAAAGTCCTTTGACCCGGTGAGCAAATGGATTCTCAATATCTCGATGGGTATCGGCAACGGCCTTTTCCAGTTGGCGCTCGTCGCTTTCATCGCTTTCTTCTTTTATCGCGACGGTCATTCTTTGGCGCGGCGCCTTCGCGTGTCCTTGGATCGCATTTCGGGCGGCTTGGCAAAGGAATATTCGGACATTTTGGTCAACACCACCCGCTCGGTCGTCTTTGGCGTCATCGGTACGGCAATCGGCCAAGGTGTGGCAGCCGGCATCGGCTTTTGGTTGGCGGGTGTTCCGGGCGTCGTGATGCTCAGTTTCGGCGTCTGTGTGCTTTCCGTTGTGCCGGTGGGACCGCCCTTGATTTGGGGCCCCGTGGCAATTTGGCTTTGCGCGACCGGCAACATGGGCTGGGGCATCTTTTTGATCGTTTGGGGTGTGGCCGTGGTCAGCTCGGTCGACAACTTCCTCAAACCCATTTTGATCAGCCGCGGTTCGACCTTACCCTTGGCATTGGTGTTCTTGGGGGTTTTGGGCGGCATTATGAGTTTCGGTCCTTTGGGTATCGTCTTGGGTCCTATCGTGTTGGCCGCGAGCATTGCCATGTTCCAAGCCTGGATCAAAAATCCGGTCGGTGTTCGTGCTTCTGCCAAGACCGACTGGGTCAAAGGCGTGAAGGTTGACAAAGACGCAGAAAACAGAGAACCGAATTCTTTGGAAGAAGCGATTGAAGAAATCGTCGAAGCCGATCCCTCGGAAAGTCAGGATGTGTCTGCGGCATCTGCCAAACCTGCCAAGGCCAAACCTTCGGAATGAAGCAAAGCACATGGCAACTTAAAAAATCCTTTACAATCCTGACACGAAATAAAATCAAACGCCCGAACCTGTTTCGGGCGCTTTGTTTGTGAATTCAGTCAAGTACATTTATCAGAAGAAAGAATCGTTATGGCAGTGCGCAAGAATTCCGGTGATTACAAGGAAAGTTCCATCCGAGTGTTAAAGGGGTTGGAACCCGTGAAACAACGTCCCGGGATGTATACCTTAACCGACAATCCTTTGCACATCGTTCAGGAAGTGCTTGATAACGCCAGTGACGAAGTCTTGGCGGGGTTTGGCGACACCATCACCTTGACGATTCACTCCGACGGCTCCGTATCGGTGGAAGATAACGGCCGCGGTATTCCGACCGGTATTCACCCGACCGAAGGCGTACCCACGGTCGAGTTGGTTTTCACGCAGTTGCACGCCGGCGGCAAGTTCGATAAGACCGCAGGCGGCGCCTATACCTTCTCGGGCGGTTTGCACGGTGTGGGTGTGTCTGTCACAAACGCCTTGTCGACGAGCCTTAGCGCGACCGTCTGGCGCGAAGGCAAACAGTTTGACATCGGCTTTGCCGACGGTTTTGTGGTGAGTCCCTTGACAAGCCAGCCGTCGCCGCGCGCCAAGAGCAAAACCGGCACCCGCGTGACTTGCAAACCCGATCCCAAGTATTTCGACAGCCCCAACATTCCCGAAGCGCAGCTGATTCGCTTGTTGCGCAGCAAAGCCGTTTTGATGCCGGGGTGTCTCGTTACCTACATCAACGAAAAAACGGGCAATACCCAGAGTTGGCAGTACCACGGCGGTTTGCGCGAATACCTCTTGGCCGAAATGAACGAACCTTTGTTGATTTCGCCTTTTGAAGCCCAAGGCTGGGCCGATGACTCTACTGAAGAATTCGCAGCCGGCGAAGGCGCGCAATGGGTGGTGGTTTGGACCGAAGCCGGGGGCTTGTCTCGCGAAAGCTATGTGAACCTGATTCCGACGCCGGCAGGCGGCACGCACGAAGCCGGTTTGCGCGAAGGGCTTTTCGGCGCCATCAAGGCCTTTATGGAAGCCCACGGCTTAATGAGTAAGGGCGTGAAGCTCTTGCCCGACGACGTTTTTACACGCGCTTCTTTTGTGCTCTCTGCTAAAGCTCTCGATCCGCAATTCCAAGGCCAGACCAAGGAAAAACTCTCCAGCCGCGAAGTCTTGCGTTTGGTGAGCAACTTCGTGCGTCCCCAGTTTGAGTTCTGGTTAAACGACCATATCGAAGAAGGCAAGAAGCTTGCCGAGCTCGTCGTGCGTCAGGCGCAGGCGCGTCAGCGCTCTACTCAAAAGGTAGAGAAAAGGCGCGGCTCTTCCGTGGCGGTTTTGCCGGGCAAACTCACCGATTGCGAATCGACCGATATCGAACGCAATGAAATCTTCTTGGTGGAAGGCGACTCGGCAGGCGGTACGGCCAAAAAGGGGCGCGACAAAGAAAACCAAGCCATCTTGCCGTTGCGCGGCAAGGTTTTGAACACTTGGGAAGTCGACAGCGACCGTATTTACAGCTCGCAAGTCATTCACGACATCGCTGTGGCCTTGGGGGTCGATCCCCACAAACTCGATGACGACACCGATCTTAAGGGCTTGCGTTACGGTAAAGTTTGCATCCTGGCCGATGCCGACGTCGACGGAAGCCATATTCAGGTGTTGCTCTTAACACTTTTTTATCGTCATTTTCCGAAACTCATTGCCAACGGGCACGTCTATATTGCGATGCCGCCCTTGTTTAGAATCGACGTTCCCAAGGTCGGTCGCAAACCTGAAAAGAAGGTGTACTGCGCTGATGATCGAGAACTGAAGCGCACGCTCGCCAAATTGGAAAAAGACGGTATCGACACGGCAAAGCTCAACATCTCCCGCTTTAAAGGTTTGGGCGAAATGAGTGAAACTCAGTTGGCCGAAGCGGCTTTCCATCCCGATACGCGTAAGCTCTTGCCCGTGACCTTGGGCGGCGTTGAAGTCGAACAGACCAATGCGGTGATGGGGCTTTTGATGGCTAAGGGCGAATCGGCCGGGCGTCGCAACTGGATGGCGCTGCACGGCGACGATGTGGAATTGGATGTCTAAGGTTTAAAAAAGGACGGCAGAGATGAGTGTTTCGGTGCAACAGACAGTCAACGACGTCGGCAACTTTCTCGAAGCCGTCCAAGAACTCATCTTTTCCAATACGCTCAACAACACCTATAAGCTTGCGCTCATCATCGCCATTGCCGATTTGGCACTTGAAGAAGCAATCGACGACATTGATGCCGATCGAGACCTTTACATCTCATTTACGAGCCTTGGCGATAAGTTCTTAGAAATGTATTGGCCCCAGGCCAACGACTATCAGACCGAAGCTTTATTGGAAAACGGTTTGCGATTGGCTAAGAGCGGTCGCATCGAGCAGGGATCCAACAAGGGGCAACTGAAAATCTTCAGTTTGATCGACGATTTTTGTGCTGCCTATCAAACGGCGACCGGCGACACGCACCGTCCGACGTATTTGCAGGCGCGTCGCATTCCCGGTTTTCAAAAGCTTGTGACCGACTGTACCCGTGACGTTGTCGTCAAAAATCCTCTGAAGTACATCAAGGGATGCGAATTTCTTTTTACCGTCGACAAGAGTCGCCAAGCTTTGGTAATCGGCTCTGCGCACGCCATGATGTTACGGCGCTTTCATACGACGGTCACGGAACTCGCGCGCCATCGCTGGGAAAATAAGGTGCGCTCGTTGGATAAAAACGCCGTGATCTTGGGCGAAAGCCCCGTGATGAGCCTGCGAGAATTTTTGTTCAATCAAACCCGAAGCGAAAACCTGACGGTGGCGCGAAACATTTTGACCGATGTCACAGGTGAGTGTCACTGCTTTTATTGCGGTTGCGCGTTAGGCAAAAAGACGCACGTCGATCATTTTCTGCCTTACCGAATCTTCAACCTACCGCGTATCCATAACTTCGTCTTGGCTTGCGAGCATTGCAATACCAGCAAGTCCGATACATTGGTTTCCGACGATCATGTTACGCACTGGGTGGAGCGCAACGTTCGCTACGGCAACGACTTGTTCGGGGCAGCGCAGGAAGTCTTTTTCCCGAACGAATATCAAGGCTTTTATCGTATCGTATATGATACGTACAGTAATGCGCTTTTCAGAAACGAATCGTTTTGGGTGGAAAGCGGTAAGAATACCGTCTATACGACCTATCCGGACAAGTTGGAGAAGGCGGCATTCTTGAAGCGCTTTGATTTTTTACTGTCCTTAAATCACAACACATCTTCTTAATACAAGCCGGTTTTGAATACGATACCCGGATAGACGGCAAGAGTAGGGGCAGTCGGTTGGACCGGTGCCATTTTCCGCTTGTCGTGCGAAATCCGGTCGAACTTTAACAATTTTCCGCTCAACGCCCGATTGACGGATGTTTTAGCCGCACGATTTTTCGTCCATCATTTTCCACAAGAGCAAAAAAACTCGAAACATTTGTTGCCGATTGTCACTGAATGTTGCATAATCCGTCATTATTTTTCAAATGAGAATGATTCTCATTCTCGAAACGGATATAACAATGAACAATCCTTTCAAATTGAATGCCGTGACGGTCGCCGTCTTGGCCGCGGCCGGTCTCGTTTTGGTGGGAGGGGGGCAGCGCGCTCATGCTGCAGAACCTGAAAAACAGCCTGTAAACGCCCAAAATATCGAAAATGATACGGGAGCTTCGGAAGAAGTTGTTGTTCAGGACACGCGAGACAAAAAGCTGACCTCGATGCAGCATCTTTCCCGCGAAGACATCGCCAAGCGTCCGACTGACGACGGCAACATCACCGATTTGCTCAAGACCAATGTAAGTTCCCCATTTACAAAAAAGATTTTCAGTTCGGCCATTTTTGGGCGTAAAA
>JAUNOJ010000140.1 GCA_030531135.1 Sutterellaceae bacterium
CCGTGGAAGAACTCTCAACGGCAGCCGCCAACAAGTCCATTACGCTCACGGCGCACACCGAGCCTCTGACCGTTGTGGGTATGCCCGACGCCATTCATCTGATGGTGGTGAACCTGACCGACAACGCCATTCGCTACACCCCCGAGGGCGGGCGCATCGAAATCGGCGTAGAACTGCGCAACAACGCCGCGCACATCACCATCACGGACGACGGCCCCGGCATTGCCGTCGAAGAGCGTGAGCGCGTTTTTGAGCGCTTTTATCGCGCCTTGGGCACCAAGGTCTCGGGCACGGGGCTAGGACTTGCGATCGTAAGCCGCATCGTACAGATGCACTCGGGCAACATTCGCGTCACCGACGGCTTCGCGCGCAAAGGCCCCGACGGTAGCGACGGTTTCGGTGCACAATTTGTCGTGACGTTACCGTTAACCCAAAAACAAATGCCGCGGCTTTCCTAATCGGATTTCGACTTCGGTTTTACTCAGTTTTCTCTTAGCCCGTTACCGAAAGGTTCGGGCTTTGTTACAAATTTAACCTCCCCGCCACAGTTCGCAACGCCCGACTGCGCTTTTTTCGTTTAATGTTCGACTACGCAAAAAGTTTTTATTTGCCGATCGTCGTCGATCGGCATTCAACTCACGAGTTTTGGAGTTTTACCTTGATTCACACGCATGCATTCAAACCCGCCGCCGTCGCTCTTGCCACCGTCGTACTGATGTCGGGCGCCATGATTTCGGCACCGGCCGTGACCGCCGCAGAACTCACGCCGATGGCCACCGCGGCACAGAGCCAATTGCCCGATTTTGTTTCTTTGGTGGAACAATACGGTAAGGGCGTCGTGAACATTTCCACCGTGCGTCAGGCACGTGTGATCAACGAAGCCAATCCCTTCGGCGGCATGGACGAACGTCACGCCGAAATCTTCCGTCGCTTCGGCTTCCCCCTGCCCTTTGGCGGCGGTCCGCGTGAGCAGCCCGAACGCCGCGGTACGGGATCCGGTTTCATCATCAGTGCCGACGGCTTGATTTTGACCAACCACCACGTCATTGACGGTGCGGATGAAATCACGGTTCGCCTGACCGACAATCGCGAATTCAAGGGCAAGGTTTTGGGTAGCGACGCCAAGACCGATATCGCCGTCGTCAAAATCGAAGCCCAGAATCTGCCGGTTTTGAAGGTCGGCAACAGCGACGATTTGAAGGTCGGCGAATGGGTGGCCGCCATCGGCAGTCCCTTCGGTTTGGATAACACCGTCACGGCAGGCATCGTCTCTGCCAAGAGCCGCAAGTTGCCCAGCGACCAGTACGTGCCGTTTATTCAGACGGACGTGGCCGTCAACCCCGGCAACTCGGGAGGTCCGCTTTTTAACATGAAGGGCGAAGTCGTCGGCATCAACTCTCAGATCTTCTCGACCTCGGGCGGCTTTATGGGCTTGTCCTTTGCAATTCCGAGCAACCTCGCCATGCAGATCAAGGATCAGCTGGTCAAGGACGGTAAGGTCACGCGCGGTCGTATCGGCGTCGTGATCCAGAATGTGACGCAAGACCTGGCCGAAAGCTTCGGCTTGAAGTCACCCAAGGGTGCCATCGTCAGCCAAGTGGAAAAAGACGGTCCGGCTGCCAAGGCGGGCTTACGTGAAGGCGACGTGATTACCGCCATCAACGGCAAGGAAGTCGAAGCCAGCGTCGATATGCCGGTCATCATCGGCAGCATGGCGCCGGGCTCCGTTGCCAAGTTGACGGTGCTGCGCGACGGCAAGAACGTGACCGTTAACGTCACCGTGGCCGAAGCCGACAACCAGTCCGCAGGCCCCGGCAAGAAAGCCACGACCGAAGCCGCCAAGCTCGGCGTCACCGTTCGTCAGCTCAACAACGAAGAACAGCAGCAGGCCGAAACCGAAGGTCTCTTGGTGATCAAGAGCTCGGGCGTTGCCCGCAAGGCCGGTATCGTTGAAGGCGACATCATCGTCAACGTCAACGGCACCCCGATGAAGTCCACCGCCGACTTGGGCAAGGTCATCGAAAAGAACAAGTCGTTGCGTATCCTCGTGCAACGTCGTGACGGTCGTATCTTCATCCCGGTGAAGATCCAGTAATCGTCTCGATACTCAACCTTGGCGTGCGAGAGCTTCGGTGAATCGAAGCTCTCGCATTTTTTAATCGTGTAATTTCAAAATGCTTGTGAGTTGCGCCCACGTCGCCGTTCTCGGCAATGGCGCGATGTCCAAAGCCGCGGCAATTCGCTCAAAATCGCCTTGCGATTCGATTTTGGCAAAAAGCCCCTCTTGCGGCTTGACTCTGTCAAGACAAACCAACTTGGCTCGGGTTAAAGCGTCTTTTAAAGCACCCATCGAAAGATCGATACCGCAAGCACGCACCAGACGCAAAAGCGCCGCATCCGTCCAAAGGCTCAAGTAGTTCAGCATCAGCCAAGCCTCGAGCATTTCATTCGTCCAAGCAAGCTCCGTACCGTAAGACGGCATGGAAAACGCCCTCATCCAATTGATGTCGTCCCACCAGAAACATTCTTCATCGGCTTCCAAAGGCAAATCGTTTTCCAAGTGCGGCAGGGGCGAGACCGTATAGCCGCTGTCTTTGACAAGAGAGCGCATGGTACGGGTCACGTTCTTCGATTTTCTTTCCTTTTCGGTGACCGCATAAGCCAAGGGAAAACCTTGCCTCTCGAGGACGACCGTCAAATCAAAAGTCGTCGTACTCCAATACGTTTCTTGCTCGACCGTGACGGGGATATCGAGTGCATGATTCTGTCCGAACAAACACCAATCCACTCTTTGCCAGTACGCCTGTCTGACCCCGGATTTCGGCAAAGATTCGGCCAAGCCGCTTGATTCAAGGCACTGTCTTAAGCTTTTGCAAACCGCCTCTTTTTGTCCGGCCAAAATCGCCGCCGCCCGATATTGAAGATCTTCATCCAACTGCGGCGCACCGTAAAAGAGCCCGTTGTCCTTGCGCCATTGTTCAAACTCGCAATTTGGATACAGAGAATGCGCCGTCACGGTATCAAAGAGCGCATCGAGCAATACTTGGGTATCCCCGGCCACGAAAAACGGCCGCAGGCAAGCAAAGAGCCCCGTTTTGCACCACACCCGTCGGTAGACGCAGGTCCCCAAAAGCAGCGTTGCATTGTCGTTTGTATCGTTCGAATTCATCACACTCTTTTACGTCTTTGCCCATAAGAAAAGCCGCAAGGACTGTTTCTGACTCCTTGCGGCTTGAAGCTTATCAAAACAAGTTTGATTTTTAGGCGTGCGGATTCTTTTCCTTGGCCGAAGCGATCTGTTCGGCTTCCATAGCACTGGCCGCCTCGTCGGCATCTTTTCGATTGTCCGGATGCATCACATGGTGCAGGCGATCGTTGTCGACTTCTTTCATCCAATGGCCCACCACGATGCAGGCAATACCGTTGCCGATCATGTTGGTCAGAGCGCGTGCTTCGCTCATGAAGCGGTCGATACCCAGAATGAGGGCGAGCCCCGCCACCGGCACATGACCCACGGCAGAAAGCGTTGCGGCCAACACGATAAAGCCCGAGCCCGTCACGCCGGCAGCACCCTTACTTGTCAAGAGCAACACGGCCAAAAGCGTCAACTGCTGCAACAGCGTCATTTGCACGTCACAGGCCTGGGCGATAAACACAGCCGCCATCGTCAGATAAATGGCCGTGCCGTCCAAGTTAAACGAATACCCGGTCGGAATCACCAAGCCGACCACGGACTTGCTCACGCCGGCGTGCTCCATCTTGGCCATCATACGCGGCAACACGGATTCCGAAGAAGAGGTGCCGAGCACGATCAAGAGTTCTTCCTTGATGTAGCCGATGTAGCGCACGATGGAAAAGCCGTGCCAACGGCAGATGGCGCCGAGCACCACGAAGATGAAGAATAAGCACGTCAAGTAGAAAGTGCCCATCAATTCGGCCAACGGAATAAGCGAGGCCACACCGTACTTGCCGATCGTAAAAGCCATAGCGCCGAATGCACCCAAGGGGGCCAC
This sequence comes from Sutterellaceae bacterium, assembly GCA_030531135.1. Taxonomy (GTDB): domain Bacteria; phylum Pseudomonadota; class Gammaproteobacteria; order Burkholderiales; family Burkholderiaceae_F; genus Duodenibacillus. The sequence goes on from JAUNOJ010000140.1 coordinate 4,014, forward strand.
GCGCATGATCATGCCCACGATCTGGAAAAGCACGTGAGAGCTCTTTTCAATCACGTCGAAAACCAACGTACCGCGGCCGCCGAACTTATGCAGGGCAAAGCCGAACAGCAACGAGAAGAACAACACCTGCAAGATTTCGCCTTCGGCAAATGCACCCACTACCGTCGACGGGATGATGTTCATCAAAAACTGCGTTGTGGTCTGCATCTTGCCCGGACCCGTATAGGCCGCAACGGCACCGGCATCCAAGGTTGCCGGATCGACGTGCATCCCTGCACCGGGCTCGCACACATTGACGATAAACAAGCCCACCATCAAAGCAATGGTCGAAACGACTTCAAAGTAAAGCAATGCCAAGCCGCCGGTCTTGCCGACCTTTTTCATGTCTTCCATACCGGCAATACCGGTCACGACCGTGCAGAAAATCACAGGCGCAATAATCATCTTGATCAGCTTGATGAAGCCGTCGCCGAACGGTTTCATCTGTGCGCCCAAGTCGGGTACGAAGTACCCTAACAGGACACCGGCGACGATTGCGCAAATGACCTGAAAGTAAAGGACCTTGTAAATCGGGGTTCTTTTCTTTGCCATCTTTGTTCTCTTACAAAATCGTCGTTGTTTTCTTTCAATCGCTCCTACCGAATGGGTATTGCCTGTCACCCCGACGGCTTGCGTCGGGCAGTAAAAACAACGGACGACATTTAACACAGAGACATTTGAGACAACGAAATCTCAATATCTCGCAAACCCGAGGATTTTGGCAAATTTTCGCCTTGGCATCAATACGCAAAACCGTGTTTATGAAGGGTTTTTTCACAATCCCGTTTATTTGTGCCATAAGTCAACGGATATAGGCAATTTCTCCTTAGTCGTCAGACCGATCCCGACGCAAAAAAAGCACAACTTTTCCCCAATCGTCTCCAAAAGAAAGCGTGCCGAAAACCGCTTGCCAATTTGCTCGAATCCGTAAGAAAAATCTTTCGCTTCGACTGTTGATTTTTCCGGTTTTTATCCCGGAGTCGGTTTTCTCCCCTATCTCTTTTGAGTTATGCCATTTTTTGAACATCATCGAGTAAGGAGAGCGGTTGCCCGCTCCCCTTCTCACAGCACCCATCGTGCGGG
>JAUNOJ010000141.1 GCA_030531135.1 Sutterellaceae bacterium
CGATCATGACCACGAGCACAAAGAAGGCCAATGTTGCTGCGGTCACGATCATGACCATGAGCACAAAGAAGGCCAATGCTGTTGCGGCGACAAGAAATAATGCGTTTGCCCGAGAACTTCTGACAGTTTTCGGGTAGAATGCGCGATTCTGTCTATAGTTCTGACGCATTTCGTCGAACCGCATGTTGCGGGAGTGGCGAAATTGGTAGACGCAACAGGTTTAGGTCCTGTCGCCGATTCAAAGGCGTGTCGGTTCAAGTCCGACCTTCCGCACCAAAATCCTCGTTATTTTGAGGATGAGACGAAGTGATCAGTGCTACGAAAAGCTCGGTTTTTCCGGGCTTTTTGCTTGCTCAAAAGCGCAAAATACAATTCGTTTCGTTTTGCTTGGATAATTTCGTGAATACAAACCGCGACAACGGCTAAAATTTTCGAGATAATTCGACAACTTTCGACACTTTTTTCGCACGGATTTTTCCCATGCACATTTTGGTCAGTAACGACGACGGTTACAACGCCCAAGGCATTATGGCCCTGGCAAATGAAATGAAGCGCTTCGGTCGCGTGACGGTGGTTGCGCCCGAACACAACCAGAGCGGCGCAAGCAATTCCTTGACGCTCAACAAGCCGTTGTCGGTCACGCAAAGCCAAGAGGGCGTGTTTGTCGTGAGCGGCACGCCGTCGGACTGCGTTCACTTGGCCTTGACGGGGCTTTTGGACGAAAAACCCGACTTAGTGGTCTCGGGTATCAACTGCGGCGCCAATATGGGTGACGATACGATGTATTCGGGTACGGTGGCCGCTGCCATCGAAGGATACATTTTCGGCATCGACTCTTTGGCCTTTAGCCAAATCGATCGCGGCTGGGGCGAATTGGACTCTGCAGCGAAAATGGCCGGTGTTATCGTCGAGCGCTTTTTGGCGCGCAAAGAAAAGAGCGATGAGGCCGTGCTACTCAACGTCAATATGCCCAACATGCCCTTTGACGCACTGCAGGGCATTCGTGCCACGCGCTTGGGGCGGCGTCATCAGGCCGAGCGCATGATCGATCAGATCAACCCGAGAGGTTTGCCGATTTATTGGTTGGGTGCAGCGGGTAAACCGCGCGACGCCAATCCCGGAACGGATTTTTGGGCGACCGCGCACGGTTTTGTGTCGGTGACGCCTTTGCAGATTGATTTAACCGACCATAAGCTGGTTTCTCAGGCCGCCCACTGGGTCGAGTAAAGGTTTTTGAGACTGAGGGAAGAGAAAAATGAAATTAAAGACTTTGGCCGCAGTTGCCGCAATGGGGGTGTTAGCCGGTTGTAGCTCCGTCGACTTGATGGCGCCGGTGGAAGATCGCAGCACCAAGATGCCGGAAACCTCCGTGCCGATCGAAGGCTCCGAAGCCACGGCCGTACCCGTGCCTAGCGAAGGTCAGGCGCGTCACTTGGTGGCCGAAACGCGCGCCGTCTCAAGCGGTCGCAAGCACGTGGTGGCTGAAGGCGATACGATCTGGAACATCAGCGTGCGCTACGGTTGCAACCCCAGAGAATTGATGCAGTTAAACGGCATTACCGATCCGACGCTTTTGTCTTTGGGGCGCGAACTCGACATTCCCGAAGCAAAAAGTGACGGTCGCGTAGTGCGTCAGGCTCCGATTCAAGATCAGAGCACGGCCGAGTCGAGTGTTGCCGAAGGTCAAGTGATTGCGCCGGTCGTCGAAGTGGCCAAGCGTCCTGAAACGCCCGAAGAAGTTGCCAACCGCCAGCTGGCCGAACAAAAGGCCAAGCGTGAAGCGGCCGAGCGCGGCGAAATCGAAATCCGCTGGCCGGTGCGCGGTTACGTGATGCGCAAATTTGAAGAAACGGGCAATTTGGGTATCGATATCGGTGCTTCCAAGGGCGAGTCCGTCATGGCCGTTTTGGACGGCACCGTGCAGTATGTGGGCAACAACAACGCCGACGGCTACGGTCAGTTTGTGATCGTGCGTCACAACATTCGACTGCCGGGCAAGAGCTCTACGCCCTTGGTGACCGTTTACGGCAACGCTTCCAAGATTTTGGTGAAACCCGGCGAAAGCATCCGAGCCGGTCAGAAGATTGCCGAAGTGGGCGATTCGGGCGCCAACGAAACGAAGTTGCGCTTTGAAATTCGCCAGGGCACGCCCTTGGATCCGATGCTCTATTTGAAACAACAATAGATTTTGAGTGTCGGCTGCCAAAGCCGGCGCTTAAAACAGTGAACGCGGGACGGAAAATCAGGAGAAGTTTTCCGTTCCTTCTTTTTGAGACTCCTACCGAGGAAGGGAAAAATGGCACGCGGTAAAGAAAAAGTGCGCCCGATTCTGCCGGCGCAAGTGGAAAAGTTGGATGCCGAAGGGCGCGGGGTGGCTCGCAGCTCCGAGGGCAAAGTGATTTTTATCGAGGGCGCACTGCCCGGCGAATCCGTCATGTACGAACAGATTCGCAACAAGCCGAGTTATGAAATCGGGCGCGTGACCGAAGTGTTGACACCTGCCGACATTCGCGTGACGCCCAAATGTCCCAATTTCGGCATCGGTCCGGGCAGCTGCGGCGGTTGCGCCATGCAGCATTTGGATGCCAAGGCTCAGGTTGAATTTAAGCAAACGGTGTTGACCGACGCCTTGTGGCATATCGGTAAAGTCACGGCCGAAAGCATTTTGCCGCCCTTGTACGGCGAATACTGGAACTACCGTCACCGTGCGCGTCTGACGGTGCGCGATGTCGCCAAAAAGGGCGGTATTCTCGTGGGTTTCCACGAAAAGAGTTCGAGTTACGTGGCCGATATGACCGAGTGCCATATCCTGCCGCAAAAGATTTCCGACATGCTCGTGCCCATGCGCGAGTTGGTGAATTCTTTAACGATTGCCAAGCGCTTGCCTCAGATCGAAGTGGCGGTGGACTTGGAAGGGCACACGGCCTTGGTGCTGCGCATTCTCGAACCTTTGGCACCGGAAGACGAACAAAAGATCGAAGCTTTCGCCAAAGAGTGGGGCGTGGATATGTGGTTGCAGCCCAAGGGCCCCGAGACCGCAGCTCCCATGCACCCCGAAGCTTTGGAAAACTTGCGCTTGACGCTGCCCGCATTCGATATCTCGATTCCGTTTAAGCCCACGGACTTCACGCAGGTCAATCCGAAACTTAACGTCGAGATGGTCACGCGCGCCATCGACTTCCTGCAAGTCGAAGAAAACCACAAGGTCGCAGACTTCTTCTGCGGCTTGGGTAACTTCACCTTGCCCTTGGCGCGCAAAGCCGGGCGCGTGATCGGTATCGAAGGTAGCGAAGGACTGGTTGCTCGTGCACGCAACGGGGCTTCTCGCAACGGGCTTACGAACAAAACCGAATTTGTGGCACGCAATCTCTTTACGTGGTGCGAAGACGACTGGAAGAGCTTGTGGGACAAGATGGGCGGCATCGATCGCGTCTTGATCGATCCGCCGCGCGAAGGTGCTCTGGCTTTAAGCCAAGTGCTGGCTGCCACCGACTTGCGTCCTGCGCGTGTCGTATACGTGTCTTGTAACCCCGCTACGCTTGCGCGCGACTGCGCCATCCTTCATCACGAAGGCGGCTGGCATGTGCGCGCTGCGGGCGTCATGAACATGTTCCCGCACACGGGACACGTCGAAAGCATCGCGATTTTGGAACCCGGTCCCAAGCCCGTGAAGGATCAAAAGTCCGAGAGCGACACTGCCGAAATCAGTCTTGAGCAGGCTGTTACAAATTCGAGCAATCCTCAGTAAGGCGCAAAGCGCGAATTTTCGAAAAAGACTCGCGCTTGCATGGTAAAATCTTGGGTTGATTTTTTATGTGCTCGGAAAGGTGAAACGACTTTCCGAGGGCAAACTTTTTTCGTTTTCATTTACTTTTTTTGTAGAGAATAAAAATGGCTCTTCAGCGTACCCTCTCCATCATCAAGCCCGATGCAGTTGCCAAGAACGTGATCGGCAAGATCTACTCTCGCTTCGAAACCAACGGTTTGAAGATCGTTGCCGCTCAGATGCGTCAGCTCTCCCGTGCCGAAGCCGAAGGCTTCTACGCCGTTCACAAGGAACGTCCCTTCTTCAACGCTTTGGTCGAATTCATGATCTCGGGTCCCGTGATGATTCAGGTGCTCGAAGGCGAAGACGCTATCGCCAAGAACCGCGCTTTGATGGGCGCTACCGACCCGAAGAAGGCCGAACCGGGCACGATCCGCGCCGACTTCGCAGAAAGCATCGACGCTAACGCCGTCCACGGTTCCGACGCTCCCGAAACGGCTGCCGTCGAAATCGCTTACTTCTTCCCGGCATTGGCTATCTGCTCTCGTTAATTTTCGAGAACAAGCTTAAAGGGAAATAGGTTGGACATGGCCGAGAATTTGCAAACGAGCGATACGCGCGTCAATCTTTTGAATTTTGACATCGATGCCATCAAGGCATGGTGTGCCGAACACGGAGAGAAACCTTTCCGTGCCGTGCAGCTTGCCCGTTGGATGCATCGCTATTGCGTCGACGATTTCGAAGCCATGACCAATCTGGCCAAAAGCTTTCGGGCCAAGTTGAAAGACTTGGCCTACATCAAAGCGCCGGATGTCATCACCGTCAAGCACAGTGCCGACGGCACGCGCAAGTGGCTCTTTGATGTGGGTAACGGAAACGCCGTGGAAGCGGTGTTCATTCCCGAAGACGATCGCGGAACGCTGTGCATTTCCACGCAGGCCGGCTGCGCCATGGGGTGTCTGTTTTGCTCAACCGGCAAGCAGGGCTTTAACCGCAATTTGGAAACGGCCGAAATCGTGGGCCAGTTGTGGTATGCCGAAAAGACCTTGCGCGAAGAAGCCGGCATCACCGATCCCAACGATCGTATCATCAGCAACGTCGTGCTGATGGGCATGGGCGAGCCGTTGCAAAACTTAAATAACGTTTTGCCCGCACTGCGACTTTTTTTGGACGACAACGGCTACGGACTTTCCCGCCGCCGCGTGACGCTGTCAACTTCGGGGCTCGTGAACCAAATCGATAAACTTGCCGCCGAAGTGCCGGTCGCCTTGGCCGTGAGTTTGCATGCGCCCAACGACGAGCTGCGCGACTTGATCATGCCGGTCAACAAAAAGCATCCGTTGGTCGATTTGATGGCCGCTTGCA
>JAUNOJ010000142.1 GCA_030531135.1 Sutterellaceae bacterium
ACCACGTCATCAAGCTCGAAGGCCGTCGTACCGCACAGCGCTATGCAAACTTTGAGCAGGATGCGCCCGTGTTGCGTCAGCTCTTGACGCAGCAGCGTGCTCAGACCTACGTCGACAACTTGATGAAAGAAGCCAAGTTAACCGACGCCAACGGCAAGCCTTTGAAGTAATTTATTCGCGCTTGTGTTTGCCAAACGCCGATTCGTTTTTCTCGAGTCGGCGTTTTGTTATTTGAGCACGCCCGCCAAACGCAAGGCTTCGTCGCGCGGCGCACTTTCGACCGACGCGTTCCAAGCAATGGACAATCGGATAAAGGGTGTGACATCGGCAATGGGCTTGGCCACGACGCTTGGCGGCAACATACAGGCAAAAAATTCCGGTAGCATCCCGATGCCCTGCCCGCACCCCACAAAGGCGATTTCTCGCATCGTGCCCGTGACCTCGTGACGAATGCGCGGAGAAAAGCCTTTTTCCAGACATGCACCGATCAAGGCGTCGACCAGATAGGGCGAGATATTTCGCACTTGAAACACCCAATCTTCGTCGGCCAAGTCTTTCAAATTGACCTTGTTAACCTTTGCCAACGGATGATCGGCCGAAACCACCAACACGGGCTTTTCTTCTCGGATGGTGGCAAAGCGCAGGTTGGGGTTTTCGAACTTCTCGAAAAAGCCGATCGCCAACATCACATTGTTGGTTTCGAGTTCTCGCACCACTTCGATCGAGTCGATTTCTTTGGTAAAAAGCGCAAGCCCCGGCGCCTTGGCTTCAAGTGTTCTTCGAAATTCCGGAATCCAGCTCATCATGGCTTCCGACACGGCCGCCACGGTCAAAAGCGCCTTGTGACCGAGTCTCAACTCTTCGATGCTGTAGTCCAAAAGTTCGGCCTGGGCAATGAAGTTTCGCACCAAAGGTAAAAAGGCTTGACCTTGGGCGGTCATGCGCACACCTCTCGGAGTGCGTACCAAGAGTTTGACCTTTAAACGGCTTTCGAGCTCGTCAATTTGGGCCGTGAGCGGCGGCTGAGACATATTGAGTCTGTCGGCTGCCCGCCTGAAACTGCCCTCTTCCACCACGGCGGCAAAAAGAAGCATTTGACGGATTTTTCGGTAGTCGAATCGGTTCATGGTTCTCTCGTAGTTTGGATAGGCGTTAGGTTGTGCGTATCAGAGTGCATCATATTTTAGTGCACTCAAATTTTGAGTTATCGCTAATATTTCTCTCTGAGAAAATTTCTTCTCTGACGCAACACGTTTTCCCATGCACGATTTAGCCTTATTTTTTGTCGTCACTGTTGTCACTTGCCTAGCTCCAGGGGCCGGCGTTTTGTTCACGATCAGCAACGCCTTCCGTTATGGTATACGCCACGCCTGGAAATCTCCGTGCGGCAACGCAACAGGCGTTGCGACGATGTCCATCATTTCGGCTCTCGGCATGGGAAGCGTAATTGCGGCTTCACCCGTTTTGTTTTACGGTCTTCAGACGATCGGTGCTTGCGTGCTGATTTACTTGGGCTATAAGAGTTGGAAAGCCCCTGCCCTCAACCTGATGGCGGCCGGCAAAGCCCACGGCTCCATTGAACTCGAAAAGGCGAGTAAAGGCGTTTTTGTGAGTGCGGCGCTCTTACAAGTCACCAACCCGATGCTCATTGTCTTTTTGCTTTCGCTTTTACCGCAGTTTGTCTCGCCTTTGGAAGAAGGCTATGCGGTGCATGTCACGATTTTGCTTGTTCTTTTCGTATCGATTTGCCTTATTGTGCATTTGGGTTACAGCTACTGCGCATGCCTGTTGGGCACCAAGTTGCGCGGTGCGCGATTTGCCTGGTGGCTCAATCACGTGAGCGCCGTCCTTTTCTGGTTGTTGGCTTTGAGCGTCTTTGTCAATTTCTTCAGAATAGGCGTTTGATTCTCCCCCAAAGGGCGTAAAAGCTCTGTATTTTCTAGTCAAAACCCCTTAGCACCGATTGCAAACAAGCCTTTTGTAGGTTACATTGCGGGCTTGGCATTTCGTGCATCCCCCTAAATCCAAACAATAAGCACGAAACGACTTTTATGCTTGTCAAGATTGCCGGCTCGTGCCACTGATGAAATCGGCCGTCTTGACAGCGCCTTCTCCAAGGGAGTGTTATGGACCTCATTTTTAACCCGATCATCCTCTCGGTCGTTGCACTTTGCGTGCTGTGTCTGTGCAAAGTCAACGTCTTGGTGTCGCTGATTATTTCGGCCATTATTGCCGGTCTCACGGGCGGTCTTTCCATCGGAAAGACGATGGAATTGCTCGCCAACGGCTTTAGCGGCAACGCCACCACGGCTTTGGCCTACATTTTGTTGGGCACCTTTGCCGTGGCGATTTCTCACACCGGCCTCATGCACATGTTGGTGCGCTTTATCAGCCGTCATTTGGCTTCTCGCGCGAGCATTCTTTGTTTGGCACTGGCCTTTATCGCGTGCTTGTCTCAAAACGTCGTGCCGGTGCACATTGCCTTTATTCCGCTGTTGATTCCGCCGCTTTTGCATCTGTTTAACAAGATGAAGCTCGATCGCCGTGCGGTGGCCTGCTCCTTGACCTTCGGTTTGAAGGCGCCCTACATCACCTTGCCCGTGGGCTTCGGTTTGATTTTCCAAGGCATCGTGGCCGACAGTATGACCACAAGCGGCATGAAGACCACCTTGACCGACGTCTACTCCGTCTCTTGGATTTTGGGTCTGGCAATGTTTATCGGTTTGCTCTTGGCCATCTTTGTGTTGTATCGCAAGCCGCGCACCTATCAGGACCTTCCGGTTTTGGGCGGTGAAGAATCTTCGGATGAAGAAGTGAAGTTTTCCGTCAAGCACTGGGTGACGTTGGGTGCCATTGTGGTGGCCGTTGTCGTGCAGTTGATCTTTGAATCCCTGCCCTTGGCCGCCTTGATCGGTTTGACCGTGATGGCTGCCGGTCGTGCCTTTAAGTTCAGCGAACTTGACGCTCACATCTCGGGTGGCATCTCCATGATGGGCTTTGTGGCCTTCGTAATGTTGATCGCCGGCGGCTTTGCGGCCATTTTGAAGGACACCGGCGCCGTGCCCGTGTTGGTGGAAAGCGTGGTGCCCTATATCGGCGGAAGCAAAGTCGTTGCTGCCATTCTCATTACGGTGATCGGCTTGATCGTCACGATGGGTATCGGCACATCGTTTGGTACGGTTCCGATTTTGGCCGTGATCTACGTGCCGCTTTGCACGGCTGTGGGCTTCTCGTTGCCTGCCACGGTGCTTTTGATGGCCGCTGCCGGCGCTTTGGGCGATGCAGGGTCTCCGGCCTCCGACAGTACACTTGGTCCGACGAGCGGTTTGAATGCCGACGGTCAGCACAACCACATTTGGGATACCTGTGTGCCGACCTTTATCGTCTACAACATTCCCTTGATGATTGCGGCTGTGATCGGGGCTCAGTTCCTCTAACCTGATTTCAGACCCTGCAATGTGAAAAGCCACTGCCGATTGGGGCGGTGGCTTTTTTATCTGTAGACGATTGTTAGAAAATCGGGTTTTGCATATCGTCTAATGTCAGGATGCGAAAACGCCGTTCGAACCCGGCAAAAGCCGGATGCTGTTCCAGAAACTTCGCTGCCGCCAAACGCAAAGCCGTTTGATCGCCGGTGTTTTCGACCTGTGCAAACTCGATGATTTTTTGTGATCGATCGATGGCAACGATATCGATGGTCGCCGTACCGGCGTGATTCCACCAAGCACCGACCTCCATCTTATAGCGCGCCTGATCTATATAACGATCCAAAAACCATTGACGCATCGTCTCTGCTAGAAAACTGTTCATTCGTACCGAAGCTGCCGCTTTGAGGCCTTTCCAATCGCTTTGGGCGGCCAACACCGTGAGCTCCGGCGCATCGACCATGGCGTACCAAAACCGAAAAAAGCCGTCCTTGAAAACATAGCGCACCGAGCTTTTCGAACTATGATGCAAAAGCGGATAGCGTTTTTCGAGCAGTCCGTATTTACCGATCAGTCGTGAAAGGTAAGGAGTCGCAGGCTCGGAGACTCGGTCTTGCAACTGACTCCAACGTGTTTGACCGGCCGCGACGCCGCGCAAGAGTTCATGACAGTTATTTGAAGTCAAGCGCAAGTCTCTGAGCAAAAACACTTCCGGCATTTCTCGCAAGCCGGCACCTTTGTCGGAAAAAACGTAATCGATCAGATCGTCGGCCGCATAGCTTTTTGCTGCGCCGAGCTCATGAACGACACCGGGCAGGCCGCCCGAAATCGCATAGAGTGTCAGCAGGTCGAGATTGCCGCCTTCCGGATGAATCTCTCGAAATACGTAAGCAAGTTCGTTTGCCGTCCAACCATGCACTTCGATCTCGGCATCGGCCTCAAGTAAAAGGTTTTCCAGAGCCCGGTTTTGCAAAGCAATGTGCGACTCGGTGACGAGTACCAGAAGGCACTGAGTGCTCTGCCGGTTTTTCTCCCAAAGTTCTTGGAGCGCGCCCAAAAAGTTGGGCTCGATTCTTGCGGCACAGTCGACGCCGTCCAAGATTAACCGTATCCTTTGCCTTCTCGTTAAGGCAAGCACGTAAGCAATGCCGTCGATCAGCGTCTCGAAAACCGGTACTTCGTTTGCCCTGGAAATTCGACAGAGTTCGGCGCGTAAAACTTCGATCACGCCCTTTTGGGTTGACGTCGGGTGGAAAAACAAATGGATGTTTTCGATATCGTCGAAGAACGTTTCGCGAACTAATGTCGTTTTGCCGGCTCCCGACGGTCCGGAGATCGAGACCATGCGCGATGACCCCTGAAGGAACTTTCGATTCTCGCCGAGTAGTTGCTCCTTCTCGATACATCTTCCCCAAAATGCCATTTTTGTCATCCTCGCTGACTACAAGCACTGTACCTACAGTCCGTGTACGTACAGCGCCTGTAGGTACAGCAGATGTACGTTGCTTACGCCGCCTTTGCGGCTGCCGTTGCAGCATTGGCCGTAAATTCCGCCAACTTGGCTTCGGCACGTCGCTGACAACAAATCGCATGCCAAATGGGGCCGACCTTGAGTTCGGCTTCTTCGTCTGTCTTGGTGCCCAGACGCGCAATCGCGCAAAGTACCTCGGGGATGAGACTGCCCATCTTCTGG
>JAUNOJ010000143.1 GCA_030531135.1 Sutterellaceae bacterium
GTCGAATTCTCCGATTTCGTAAGCCCCAACATTGCTTTGGATGCCGGCGAAGTGGACGCCAACTACTATCAGCATGGACCGTTTTTAAATGACGCTGTCAAGACCCGTCGCTTGAAGATCGCTTCCGTCGCTCCCATTCATATTCTCCCCATGGCTGCTTACTCGGACAAGATCAAAAACGTGAACGATCTGCCCAAGGGTGCCAAGGTCAGTATCCCGAACGATCCGGCCAATGGCGGTCGTGCCCTGTTGCTGTTGCAAAAGGCAGGCGTCATTAAATTGAAGGCCGACGCCGGTGTGACTGCTACGCCCTTGGATATCGCCGACAATCCGCGTCGTCTGCGCTTTGTGGAAGTCGAAGCCGCTCAAGTACCGCGCACGATTCCCGATGTGGACTTGGCTGTGGTCAATTCCAACTACGCCATCGGCGTGGGTTTGAATCCCTTGACCGACTCCATCTATTTGGAAGACAAGGACAGCCCCTATGCCGTGGTGGTTGCCGCCCGTCAGGGTCAGGAAAACAAGGCCGAAGTGCAGGCTTTGGTGAAGGTTTTGACGAGCCAGAAGGTCAAGGACTTCATGCTTGAAAAGTACAAGGGTAGCGTGGTGCCTGTCTTCTAAGACGAACCCGCTCTTTTGAGAAATCCTAAGTCGCTCGCTGACCCATCGTGTCGGCGGGCGATTTTTTTCATCCGATGCAGGATAAAACTCAACTTCTGTGTGTAATAAAATTCTTCATGTTTATAGGATAAATTCCTAAATGTTTTAGGTTGTTTCATTGAAAACATTGGATAAATGTATTTCCCTCGAACGCTTGAGTCGACACTTAACAAGGCGAGCGCCTCCAGCAAATGTGTGTCGGTCACCGGCATGCGCGGTAGCGGCAAAACCGCACTATCACAACGAGAAGAACAAGCTCGAGGCTATGTGTCGCTCGCCGATTTCGTTCACCGCGAACTCGCGGGAACCTCTCCTACCGGTTTTCTGAAATCGCATCCGGCCCCGGTCACATTGGACGATATCGAGCACGTTCCTCAACTGTTAGCGGCTATCGAAGCGGCAACAGACCATTCGGACGCTCCGGGACAATATTTGATAGCGAGCTCATTGCGCCTCAAAGACCTATCTCACATCGCCGACACCTTCCCCGAACAGACGGTGCACCTCAATCTGATGCCGCTTTCAATCTACGAACGAGCCGGTTTGGGTAACAAGCAAAAGCCTTTTGTACCGTCTTTAGCTTGTTTTGATGCACCGCCCTTTCCTACCATGTCCGATTCGGACCTGTGGGCGACGATCTTTCGAGGCGGCTTTCCGGAAATTGTGACGGAAACAAATCTGCGGCAATGCCAAGAGTTTTACGAAAGTCTCTTGGATGAAATCTTGCGACTCGATGTCCGTGCAATTTGTCATTTCGAGCGATCGCAAGCATTTCGAAAGTTTTTGAAAGCGCTGGCGCATACGGTAGGAGAAGAAGTTCAGTTCAACCGCATCGCGCATCTTGCCGACATCAGTATGCCGACAGCCAAGCGGTGGATCGAAATCGCGCGCCTTTGCGGTCTTGCGGTATTGATTCCGGGGCTGGAAGTATCGGGCATACAGACCGTGAAGCGCCCGAAACTCTATTTGAGCGACACCGGACTGTTGTCGATGCTCCTTGATTTCCGCTCAAGCGCACAATTGTCCGAATACGCCTTGGCGCCGCAAATCTTCGAAAACTTCGTCGTTCTCGAAATACTCAAAAGTCATGTACACAACGGATTGTCCCCGAAGCTTTTCCATTACCGCGACAACAAATGCCGCTCGGTGCCTTTGATGATTGTCGAAGGCGACACTTACCGGTGTGTGGATATCGGGCTCACGGCTTATCCGAAAACAAAATTGCGACAAGCTGAAGATATTCTCAAAGCTCGAAACCTCAAAATCGGTTTTTCGTCCATGATCTGCACCGTCGACAAACCTCGAGGCATTGCACCCGAGACCGTTGCCCAAGGCGTTTGGACGATTTGAGTTTTCTCACCAAAAGATATCGGGGCGAAAGTTGTAAAACTCTCACCCCGATCGGGTTTTAGGCTTTAGCGCAAGGCTTTACGGACCCTGCGCCCATCGGTTAACCGATTAAGCCTTTTCCTTTGCGACCTTCTGGCCGGCCACACGACCGAACACCAAGCAGTCGAGAATAGCAACGGAACCCAAACGCACGGCACCGTGCACACCGCCCGTGGCTTCACCGGCTGCGTACAAGTGCGGAATCGGTTCGTCGGTACGAACGTCGATCACGCGGCAGTCGATATCGGTCACGAGACCGCCCATGCAGTGGTGAACCTTGGGCTGCAATTCGCAAACGTACCAGGGACCCGTGGTGAGCGGCACCTGATCGTTGTTGATGTAACGACCCCAAACCGGGTCGGACTTCTTCTTGACAACTTCGTTGAAGGTGTCGACCTGCTTCTGAAGCTTGGCGGCGTCAATGCCGGCAGCCTTGGCCAATGCGGCCAAAGAGTCGTACTTTTCAACGATCTTGTTTTCAAGCATGCGTTCCAGGAAGCCCGGGCGTTGCTTCTTCAACGGAGCAACGTTGGGTTCGTTACAAATGGCGAAGCACTTCTTGCCGTTGGCCTGTTCGACCATGATGGCGTCGGCGCGAACCTTACGGTTTGCCAATTCGTTCACGAAACGTTCGCCGGCGGCGTTGACCCACAAGCCGTATTCGGCAGCGGCCGTCTGGTTGAACTGCCAGCCGATACCCATGCCCTTTTCACGCGGGCAACCCCACGGACCGCACTGGATCCAGTCGGCCTGCACCTGCAAGGCACCGATGGCGGCGGTTTCACGCCACAATTCGGACGTTGCACCGGGTTGGTTCGTGGTATCCAACGTTTCGTTGAGCTTCGGATCCTGATACATACGGAACTTCAGGTCGGCAGAGAACCCGCCGTAGCAAAGCACCACACCCTTCTTGGCGCGGATGAACTTCGTCGTGCCCGAGTCCTTCTTCGGGAAGCGATAGCCTTGGCGAACCTGCAAGCCTTCCACAACACCCTTTTCGTTACGGATGATGTGTTCGACATAGGTACGGGTGCGCAACGGAACACCGAGTTCCTTACACTTGTCGATTTCCTTGGTGACGATACCGGCACCGGAACCGTTGGTGGTCGTCACATAACGCGGAACGGAGTGACCGCCTTCCTGACCGATTGCATCGGGCAAGTACTGAACGCCGAGTTCGTTCACGTCCATTCGTAGTTGGACCGTGCGCTTTCAGCCATGAAACGAACCTTATCGGAGAAGTTCATGTAGTTGCCGGCCGTCAAAACGTCCTTTTCGAGCAAATCGACCGAGTCTTCGATCTTGTGCATCTTTTGCTGCGGGCAACCCGTAGCCGTCAAGATACCGCCGTTGATGATGGAGTTACCGCCCAAAGCCGGCATCTTTTCAAGAACGATCACATTTGCGCCTGCCTTCTTGGCTTCGATAGCAGCTGCCAAACCGGCAAAACCGGAACCCACGACGATCACGTCGACGGTTTCGTCCCACTTCGTGACGGGCTTTGCCTGAGCGGCAACACCGGCCAACAAAGCGGCACCGGCCACGGAACCCTGAAGCAGGCTGCGACGGGAAATATCAGTCATCGGAATACTCCTCTTTCTCTCTCTATTTTTTGTGCAACCGTTACGCACGGTAAACTTTGTGTTCCCTTGGAAACGGCTTGTATTTATTGCCCTCTTTCACATGCACAACCGGTGAATGAGAACTTAAGATCGTGTGATCTATGTAACAGTTTTAACCCTATTTGAGGGGAAAAAGTATGCTGTTAATTACTTAAGGGTTATGACGGAAATTTATACTTTGGATTTATTCTTTTAAGAGTACGGGTAACCGCGAATATTGTTGTCCGTTTCTGGCGATACCTAGGGGTTTGATCCACTGTCGTCATGCATAGCCGCTCTCTTTCGGAAAGCTTGCGAAACCACAGACAAGACGGGGCCGAATGTTCTAAAATTATGCGTTTGTCGTTTTGGACTCTATCAGCAACTTAAGCGGGTCCAGAGCCCGTCTTGAGAGAAACTAAATGAAAGAAATTCGCACGCGTATTGCACCGTCTCCCACCGGCATGATGCACTTGGGTACTGCCCGTACCGCCATCTATTGCTGGGCCGTTGCCCGCCATTTGGGCGGCAAGTTCCTGCTTCGTATCGAAGATACCGATCAGAAGCGCTCCACCGATGAAGCCACGCAGGTCATCTTGGACTCGATGAAGTGGCTCAATCTTGACTATGACGAAGGTCCCATCTACCAGATGGATCGTCTGGATCGCTATCGCGCGTTGGTGGACGAAATGTTGGCCGACGGCCGCGCCTACAAGTGCTACGCCACGCCCGAAGAATTGGACGCCATGCGCGAAGCGCAGCGTGCCGCCGGTGTCAAGCCCCGTTACGACGGTCGCTGGCGCCCCGAAAATTGCGTCGGCAAAGCCATCCCCGAAGGTGTGACGCCCGTGATTCGTTTCCGTAATCCGGACGACGGCGACGTGACGTGGAACGATGCCGTTTACGGCCCCATCACCATTTCCAATCGCGAATTGGACGATTTGATCATCATGCGCGACAACATTCCCACCTACAACTTCGCCGTTGTGGTCGACGACTGGGATATGAAGGTGAGCCACGTGATTCGCGGGGCAGACCACATCAACAACACGCCGCGCCAGATTAACCTCTACAAGGCTCTGGGCGCCGAAGTGCCGGTCTTTGCTCACCTTCCGTTGATCAACGGTCCCGACGGTCAGAAGCTTTCCAAGCGCCACGGTTCCGTTTCCGTCATGGAATACGAAGCCCGCGGTTTCTTGCCCGAAGCCGTTTTCAACTACTTGGCTCGTTTGGGCTGGGGCCACGGCAACATGGAAAAGTTCTCGCGCGACGAACTTGCCCAAGTGTTCGAGTTGTCCGACTGCTCCAAGGCTGCCGCTCGCATCGACTTCAAGAAGTTCGAATGGCTCAACGC
>JAUNOJ010000144.1:0-1955 GCA_030531135.1 Sutterellaceae bacterium
ATTTGTTGGCCACGCTCATTCCCGGGATGTTGGCCTTGGGATGCGTTCTAACCTGCGTGGGCGTCTTGACGCGCGAATGGCGCAAAAAAGCAGTGACGCAACTTTTAGCCGGTGACAAGCCTTTGGGTGTCGTTTTGGCCGGGCGCCTGCTTTTCTGGGTGGGACTCTATAGCGTGTATGCCGTGGGTTACGTCGCCTGGTTTGCCGGATGGGAAGGCTGGAGCCCGCAAGGAAGCCTTCTTTATTGGTGCATCGGTGCCGTGCTTTTGATGTCGGCTATGGGCGCCTGCGCATTTCTTTTTTCAAGTCTGGCGCCTTCGTGGATTATTGCGCTGTCAGCCGCCATTTGCTACATCGCCCCGACCTTTCCCTTTACGGGCTTTTCGTATCCGATCGACTCGATGGACGTTTATGCCCAAGCTCTGTGTCAAATCTTTCCGTTGACGTGGTTCTTGAGACTGCAATCGTCGCAATGGGTTTTGGCAAGCGACTTTGCGCATACAGCCTATCTGCTGTCGATCATGACGCTTTTTACCTTGGTGCCGGCCGTTGTCGGTTCGCTTTTTATCCGGTCCAACTTTGCACGCAAAGCCGCCAAAGAAAGCCAAACCGCGGTCTCGCCCGAACCGGCAGTCCCCCAAGGCTTTTTTGCTTTGGCGTTTCACATCATTAAGCGCGGGATCACGAACCACGACACCTTCATCATCTTTGTGGGGGCGACCGCCTTTTACCTGATGTTCTACGCTTGGCCCTACGCCAATCAACAGATCACTGGGATTCCGACAGCAGTGGTGGATTTGGACAGATCGTCGGCCTCGCGCGAAGTGCTGCATCGCATCGAGTCTCTTTCCATGCTCAAAGTTTCGCAAGTAACGACCGACGCCGCGCTTGCGCACGATCTTTACAAAAACGAAACGGTGGCAGCCGTCATCACGATTCCCGAAGGGTTTGAAAGTCATCTTTTGTCGGGCAAACAAACGGCCGTGCGTTTGACGGCCAACGGCGCCTTCCCGGTCAAGAGCCGCGCGGCGATGGCAAGCCTCATGACCGTCGTCAACGAACTCGGTCAAGAAGCAACGGCCCTAAATTTGGTGCGTGCCGGTGCGGGGACGGATCAAATCAAGACTTTGCTGAATCGCCCGGTGGCTTTGACCGATCAGAGCCTATACAACACTTTGGCCGGTTACGCCGCCTACATCGTGCCCTTGGTGATGCCCATCATTTTGCAAGCCGTCATTTTGATGTGTTTGGCCATGACCTTGGGCGGGTGGCTTGCTAAAGAAAAAACACCTGCAATTCTCCAGACCGTTTTGGGTAGCGCCAAAGGTTTGGGCGCGTTTGTCGTGGGCTTTTGGATGTTCGGCTTGGCATGGATGCTTTATGCCATGGGGCCGGATTTTGCGCTTTTCAATTACACGTCGTTGGCCAACCCCTTGGGGACCGTGATCATTGCGGCACTTTTGATCGGCGCCGTCGTTTTCTTCGGGCTTGCCGTGACGCTCATCCTCAATTCCAATGCATACGCAGCACAATGTTTGGTCTTGATTTCGGCGCCTGCCGTGTTCCTGACCGGCGCCGTATTTGCACCCTTTGATTTCTTGCTGCCTGCAAAAATCGTGGCCGATTTGCTACCGACGACGCCGGGGTGCATTGCCATGGTAAGCGCCGCGCAAAACGGGGCTTCAACCCTGTCTTTGATGCCTTATATCGTGCATCTGGTGTTACTCAACATCGGCTACGGAGTTTTGAGCATTTGGTTGGCGCGTAAACGCGCCCACGAGCGCGGCATCGTCTTGCGCTAGAATCGGCAAAAGTATTTTCGAAACCGATTAGCCCCATGACCGCCCGAATCGAACGCCTCAAAATTTATGTTGCCGAAAGCTTTGCTGCCATTAAGCTTGACGATGATGACGCCCTCAAGATGACGGTCGATCTCTTTGACGTGCGTGCCTGGC
>JAUNOJ010000144.1:1965-4973 GCA_030531135.1 Sutterellaceae bacterium
TAAGACATAAATATTAGTTTATAATTATTTTACTTGAGTGCCTGGCGCTTTTTTCAAGCTTCGCCCAAAGGCTTTTTCGAGCAGTATGCCGATGACTTTGTGATTGTGAACGCTCAGGCCGTCGATGCCTTCTTGGATAAGGCTGCCGCGTTTTTGGAAGACAATCTCTTAAGTCGTCTCACGGTCTGCGGACGCTTTTCACGCGACGATGTTTTTCGCTTTTGTCAAGCGCACACCGACGACGATATCGGCGTGGGTGTGCATTTCTTGGCGAGTCCTCGTGCCGTTTGTGCGCAAAGCAATCACGCAACGATCACGGGCTTTGCGCTGAACGGCTGTTATCGCGATCGCACGCATCTCATTGCTTCGTCCGGCATGCCCGAAACGGACAAGTCCCCGGCCCTTTATTGGACGGAAACCTTCAAGCGTCTTTTGATCGAAGACATCGTGCCCGAGCTCGGCATTCGCGATCGCGCCGTTTTCTTTAGCTTTATGAAGGCGCTTGCGAAACGAACCGCGCAAGGGCTCAACTGGGCGGCAATCGGCGCCGAAGTCGGGATTTCGGCGCCGTGTGCGCGCGACTGGACGCAGTTTTTAGCTTCCGTGGGCGTCATCGACCTCATTGAGCCCATGTCGGCACCGGCACCGCGCCGCGCCAAGATTCGCAAGAAACTTTATTGGACGACGCCGGGGCTCGCCTTGTGGCTTTCCGACAATATGACCTCGCCCGATGCGGCCGCGCAATCCTCTCTTTTGGAAAACATCCTTTATTTGGCAATTAAAGACGCTTTTCCCCGGGCGCAGTTCATGCACTTTTTGGATACGAACTATGTGAAAGCGCACCTTATCGCCTGTGAAAACGGCGTACGCCGGGCTTACTATTTTGCCTCTGAGACCTTTACCGAAAAGGACGCCGCCAAGAGCTTGAAGTCGCTTTCCAAAATCGATTTGATCGATCCCTATGCTTTTTTGATTTCCATGAGCGAAAACACGGAAGAACTCGCTACAATCGCAGAACTACACCTTTAAGTTTTGGAATATCCCCATGAAGAAAACATTTGCTTTTGCCGCTTTCGGTGCCGCCATCGTCGGTCTGACCGGTTGCCAAGCGATCGAAGAATTTGCGATGAAGGACTATAACGTCCAGACGATCGACAACAATCTGTATTCGGTCGAAGTCTTTATCCCGACCGAAAGCCGCGTGGTCTACGTGCGCGAAGCCGCTTTCAATCGCGCAAAAGACTATTGCTCGACCAAAGATCAGGGCGCACAGCTTTTGGACGCCTATTCCGAACAAGTGAAAACCGGGGGCTCGAAAGCCAAGGTCGTTTTCCGTTGCGTTCACTACTTGAAGGCGCCCGAGAGCTGATTTTCCTCACCTTTGCCCAAATGCAAAACGACTCGCTTCCGACAAAGGAGACGAGTCGTTTTTTGTTTTTGAGGCAAGCACCAAACCTGCCTCAACAAGATCGCTTTAGATCTTTTTGAAAACCAACGTGGCGTTTGTGCCGCCGAAGCCGAAGTTGTTCTTCATGGCTGCATTGATTTCCGTTTTGATAGGCGTGTCCTTGCAGACGTTCACGCAACATTCCGGATCCTGGCTTGCGCAGTTGATCGTCGGAGGCACGACCTGATCGACCAAAGCCATGATCGTAAAGATGCTTTCCACGCCGCCGGCGCCGCCCAACAAGTGGCCGGTGGCACCCTTGGTGGAACTGACCCAAAGCTTGTCTGTGTGTTCGCCAAAGACGGCGCGCACGGCCTTACTTTCATTGATGTCGCCCACGCTCGTCGAAGTGCCGTGTGCGTTCAAATAGGCCACGTCTTCGGGCTTAAGACCTGCGTGCTTCAAAGCCATCTGCATGGAGCGCACGGGGCCGTCGGTCGAAGGCGTCGTGATGTGGTGCGCATCGGCCGACAAACCGTAACCCACGATTTCGCAATAAATCTTGGCACCGCGAGCCACGGCGTGATCATAGTCTTCCAAAACCACGATACCGGCACCTTCGCCCATCACGAAGCCGTCGCGATCCAAATCGAACGGACGGGAGGCGTGTTCGGGATCGTCGTTGCGACGGGAAAGCGCATGCATGCTGTCAAAGCCGCCGATACCCACCGGGCAGATCGTGCCTTCGGCGCCGCCTGCAACCATCACGTCGGCGTCGCCGCGGCGAATCATCCAACTGGCTTCGCCAATGGCATGTAAACCCGTCGAGCAAGCCGTCACGGTCGTAACGTTGGGGCCGCGCAGGTTGCGCATGATGGACAATTGGCCGCCGGCCATATTGCTGATGCACCCCGGAATCATGAAGGGAGAAATGCGGCGCGGACCGCGCTCAAGCGCATTTTTGTAGTTGTCGCAAATGACTTCCAAGCCGCCGATACCCGAACCGATCAAGCAACCGGCGCGAGAAGCTTCTTCGTCGTCTTCGAACTTCAAACCGGCGTCGTCCAAGGCCTGACAGCCGGCCACGGCGCCAAACTGCACAAAGCGACCGTAACGACGGGCTTCCTTGGCATCCAATGCCACCGTCGGGTCGAAGTTTTTGACTTCACCGGCAATACGGCAACCGAATTCGGATGCGTCAAACTGACTGATCGGACCGATACCGCACTTGCCTTCCAACAAAGCCTTCCAACTGGAAGCGACATCATTGCCGAGCGGGGAGACCATCCCCAAACCGGTAACAACCACACGGCGCATTTTTTTCATTCCTCTTTTGATTTGGTTTTGATTTCGTCATCCCGAAAACGTTTTATACGGGACACAACGAAGAAATATTAGCCAAAAAAAGGGGCGTGACGCCCCTTGTGTGATATCGGTCAAAACCCTAATGAGTCGGACCGTATCGGACTCATTAGGCCTTGACGTTGGCCTTGATGAAGTCGATAGCCTGCTGAACGGTGCGCAGGTTTTCCTGCTGTTCGTCAGGAATCTGAACCTTGAAGGCGTCTTCCAAAGCCATCACGAGTTCAACCGTGTCAAGGCTGTCGGCACCAAGATCTTC
>JAUNOJ010000145.1 GCA_030531135.1 Sutterellaceae bacterium
CAGATTACGCGATGACAACCACGATTGAACGCGGCATCGGGCTTTTCGGCGGCACCTTCGACCCGATTCATAACGGTCACTTGACGGTAGCGCGCCACGCCTTAGATGCTTTGAAACTTTCTCGCATCGACTTGGTGTTGGCCCCTGCTCCGTGGCAAAAGTCGGTGGCTACACCCGTTGCGCGCCGCATGGAAATGATCGAAGCGGCCATTGCGGGCGACGAGCGCTTGAAACTCAATACCATTGAAGTGATGCGAGAAGGCCTCACCTACACCATCGACACATTGCGTGAAATGCGAGAACTCGTGGGGCCCTCCACGCCTTTGGTCTTGATCATGGGTGCGGATCAGTGGAAAAACTTTCACACGTGGAAAAGCTGGCGAGAGTTTTCTGACTATGTCAACATCGCGCTTTGCAATCGCGAAAACGACGAACCTTCGGCCAATGACGAGGTCTCACAGCATTGGCAGGACAGAGAAGTGGCACCGGACTTGATTCGCGAGTTTGCTTCGGGCAAAATCACGCGTTTCCATATTCCGGCACATACCGCAAGTTCCACTAAAATTCGGGAAATCTTTGCAACGTTGCCCCGAAACGAGGCTTTCGAAAAGCTTGAAAACTGGTTGCCGGTCTCCGTTGCCAGAACCATTGCTTCGGCAAAACTCTACTAATTTTTTGATTCGCTTTGATCGTTGCGATCAAAGCCTTAACTTTATAAAAAACTTTATGCAACTTGAAGAACTGATTTCCGTTGTTGTCGATGCTCTTGAAGACGTCAAGGGCCAAGATATCCGTGTGTTTGACACGGCCGATAAAACGAGCGCGTTTTCTCGCTGCGTGGTGTGCTCGGGCACCAGTAACCGCCAGACGCGCGCCTTGGCAAGCTCCGTTTCCAAAGCCGTGAAGGCCGCCGGCGGCGTTGTCAACGGCATCGAAGGGGCCGATACGGGCGAATGGGTTTTGGTCGACTGCGGCGAAGTCACGGTGCACTGCATGCAGCCGGCGATGCGCATCTACTACAACCTCGAAGAACTCTGGGGGCCGCACACGATCGAAATCACCAAGAAGTTGCGCGCCGAGCATCAGGCTCACGACGCTCAGTAATCGAAAATGCGAATTACCGTTGTAGCCGTCGGCTTGCGTCAGCCCGAATGGGCCGATGCGGCCGTCAAAGACTATTTGGCGCGCTTTCCCAAAGACTTTCCGGTCACGGTCAAAGAGGTCAAAGCAGAGCCCAGAAGCGGACAGACGGCTGCCAAATTGATGGCGGCCGAAGCCGAGCGCATCCAAAAAGCGATTCCGACAGGCGACATCGTCGTTGCCTTGGACGAACACGGGCGCGACCTCACAACCATGGACTTTGCCGGCAAGATCGAAAGCTGGCAAAACGAAGGTTGCGGCGTGACGTTTCTCATTGGCGGAGCCGACGGTTTGGATCCGCTGCTCAAGAAATCGGCGCGTATGATGCTTCGCATCTCGTCGATGACGTTGCCGCACGCCTTTGCGCGCGTTTTGTTGTGCGAACAGATCTACCGCGCTTGGTCGATCATGCACAACCACCCCTATCACCGAGCCTAACGACTCATTTCCTTTGGTACCGACATGCCGCAACTTTATTTGGCAAGCAAAAGCCCGCGTCGTCGCGAAATTTTGGCCTCGATGGGCGTCACCGACATTTCTCTTTTGGTTCAGGGTCCCGAGCAACTCACGGCCTTTGCGGGCGACGAAGTGCAGCACGAGGGCGAAGCGCCCGAAGACTATGTCGTGCGCATCGCCAAGGAAAAGGCGCTGCAGGCCGTTGACCGCATTGCCGCCGAAGGCTTGGCACCTGCTCCGGTTTTGGCAGCAGACACGGCCGTGATTTTGCAAGGTGAAATTCTGGGAAAACCCGCCGACATCGAAGAAGCCAGAAGCTTTATGACGCGTTTATCCGGCCGCACACACGAAGTGCGTACGGCCGTGGCCGTGGGGACTTCGGTCGAAGACTTGGAAGTTGTGGTAAGCGTCTCTCACGTGCACTTTGCCAAACTCGAAGCCGATCAGATCGAAGACTATATCCGCACGAACGAGCCTTACGACAAGGCTGGCGGCTACGGCATTCAGGGGCTCGCGGGCCTTTTTATCGACAGTATCGAGGGCAGCTATTCGGGCATTATGGGGCTACCCGTGTTTGAAACCGGC
This sequence comes from Sutterellaceae bacterium, assembly GCA_030531135.1. Classification (GTDB taxonomy): domain Bacteria; phylum Pseudomonadota; class Gammaproteobacteria; order Burkholderiales; family Burkholderiaceae_F; genus Duodenibacillus. The sequence goes on from JAUNOJ010000145.1 coordinate 2,182, forward strand.
ATGCTTTTGAAAAAGTACGGTTTGACCGCTCTCTAAACACTCAAAGGCTTGAGTTTGCGCGCAACGGCTTCGATGTCGTTGCGTTTCACTAGTTTGGTGAGCCAATCTTGGGGAATCGACTCGAATCCGTAATAGAGCCCTGCCATGGCGCCCGTCACTGCCGCCACCGTATCGGCGTCCAAACCCAGATTCACGGCCGTCAAAACCGCGGAGCGATAGTCGTTTGTCGTCAAGAAACACCAAAGGGCGGCCTCTAACGTGTGCACCACAAAGCCCGTGCTCGAAATCTCGTCTCGCGACAATTGTCGAATGTCGCCCGTCAGAACGCGCTCATACTTGGCAAGCGTTTCGGGCGTTATGAGTCCGGTTGCCGCCGTGATGTCGTTTTGTGTATCCCGATAAGCCGAGAGTTTGTCTTGGCCGTTCATGAGCTTTCGCAGCATCTCTATGTAGATAAAGCATGCCGCCACCGACCAATCGTGCGCGTGCGTCAACGACGAAACGGCTTTCACAATGGCAAAGCGCTTGGCTATCTCTTTGACTTGAGCCAAGTAAACCGCCAACGGCGCAATGCGCATCAAGCTGCCGTTACCGTTGTCGCGCTCGGTTCTCCCACCCACTTTGTCCAAAGCAACCCCGGCTCGGATTCTTTGTATCGATTGTTGTGTCGAGTGACCGATGCCGAAGGTCACGCCGTGGGGTGTGTAGCGGGCGCCATAGAGCCAACCGACAAAAGCATCGGCAATAGGATCGAGAGCGAAAACTTCGGCCTTGAGATTGTCCGCCAAAGCAAGCGTCAACGAAGTGTCGTCCGACCAAGTGCCCACCGGATACGGCGCGTCTTCTCGCTCGAGCATATCGGTCAGGCAAAATGAGTCTCTGGGCAAGAACTCCACAGGTACGCCCAAGGCGTCGCCCACGGCAGCGCCTAAAAGAATCGAAAGAGAAGCTTGTGTTCGGTCGTTATTTTGCGGCATCGTTTGTTTGATCGTAAAAGCCTGAGAGTTTGTCCAACACGCGAATACTCAAACCTGTGAGCTCTGAGCCGAATGCGGCTTGAAGGCGTGCTTTCAAATCCTTTATAAAGGCCTCGTCTTTCTTCGTCAAACTTTCTTTTTCAATATGCAGTTCCGGCAGTCCTTGAGGATAGCGCAAACGCACGCGCAAACCCTTTGTGTCGGTTTGCGTGTCAATCCAGTCTTCCACCTTGGCAATGACAGCCAATTTGTCGGCGGTGGGCTCAACCCCATAGGGAAAGCGGGTTAAAAGACAAGGCCTTGCCGCCTGCGTCGGATTGGCAAAACCCAAAAGTTTCCCCACCGCACGAATGTCGGGCTTGGTGAAACCGGCCTGTTGCAGTGGAGAATAAATCCCCAACTCTTTTAAGGCTTGGGCACCGGGACGAAACACCAAAGTGTCCGAAGCGTTGGTGCCGTCACAGAGTTTGCCGCCCGCGGCCAAGGCTTTGAGTTGAGAAAAAATCGCCGACTTGCACACGTAGCAACGACGCTTTTGCGCCGCAGCCAATGCTTGAGGTGTCGGGAGTTTCAGGTGCACGACTTCGCAGGTCAAACCCATGTCTTTGGCAAAGTCCACCGCTTCTTGAGACTCCTGCACCGCGATGTGGTTTCCCGCCACATGCAAAAGCCTGACGTTAAAGCCGAAAGCTTTGGCACAAAACGACAGGAAGCGGCTATCGAGCCCTCCGGAATAGGCAATGGTGACGCCGCCCTCAAAACTTGCGTCAAATAACGCCGATTTGAGATTTGCTAAAAGCGTCTTTTGTTCTTGCGTCAAAGCATCGATGTCTTCAAAAGCCATTGCCTCTATTTCCTCTTTACCGTCCGATGAGACGCACGAGTTCATTGACGATCGCCTCGCTTGTCTCCTCATACGGATCAAATGTCGTCACAGCCGGCATGCTTCTCAACCACGTGATCTGACGTTTGGCCAATTGCCTTGTGGCGGCAATGCCGGCGAGTCGAAACTCGTCAAACGTCGTGCGCCCCATCAGGTGATCGATCGCTTGTCGGTAACCCACGGCACGCATGCTCGGCAAATCTTCGCTAAAGCCTGCTCGCGCCATCAGTGTACGCATTTCCGTCAAGAAGTCGGAAGCCAACATCGCGTCAAACCGCTTTTCGATCGCCGCGTGCAATCTTGCGCGATTTTCAGGCAAAAGTGCCACGGTGGCAATCGTCGGATCGGGCTCTTTGGCACCGCGATGAAAGCTCGATAAAGGTCGCCCTGTCATACGGAAAACTTCCAAAGCGCGCCCGATGCGCTGGCTGTCGTTGGGATTGAGGCGCCCTGCAGCTGTCGGGTCGACCTCTCGCAGTTTTTCATGCATGGCAGGCCACCCGAGTTCTTGGGCCTCTTTTTGCACGGCGTCTCGCACTTCGGGACTTGTGGTGGGCAATGCGTCAATGCCTTCTCTTAAAGCCTTGGCATAGAGCATCGTACCGCCCACGATCACGGGAAAGTTGCCGCGCGCGGTGATTTCATCGATCAAACGCAAGGTGTCCTCACGGAAGTCCGCTGCACTATAAGGCTCTTCGATCTCGACGATGTCGATCAAGTGGTGCGGTACGCTGGCAAGTTCCTCTTTGGTGGGTTTGGCCGTGCCGATATCCATGCCGCGATACACCAGGGCCGAGTCCACCGAAATGATCTCAATGGGCAGGCGCTTGGCCAACTGCAACGAGACGGCCGTTTTGCCGCTTGCCGTCGGGCCCAAAATCATCAATGCGCGAAAATTTGCGGCCATCGTTACTGCCCTCGCATAAAGAG
>JAUNOJ010000146.1 GCA_030531135.1 Sutterellaceae bacterium
CGCGTCAGAACTGGCTTTCGCGGGCTTTTTCCAATTAAAAATCTCGAAACTCAGGATTACGCCAACGAAGTGCTCTAATTAAAAAATCAAATGAATTTTTACGGGCGAGGCATGCAAATGCTTCGCCTTTTTTCTGACTAAAAATCTTGGCGTTGCTGTTTTAACACAAATTCAGCCAGAAACACTCTTAAAATCCCACGAAAATAAGCATTTATTCTTAAGTACTTACCCCCCCCCCGACTAGAAAAACAAATCGCATTTTTCTATCGTCTAAAAGTTTTCGCTTTTGGGATACACCTCGGGTATACCCGACCATCTGCGATTTGATCTGACTCAGAGGGAGTTTTCTCATGAATAAGACTTTTAAAGTCGTGTTTAACCGAGCACGCGCAACTCTTATGGTTGCAAACGAAGTGACCTCTTCGGTAAAGAAGAAGGGCGTGACCAAGGTTGCCGCTCTTGTGGCAACGGGACTTGTTTCCGCCTTCTCCATGTCTGCATATGGTGCCACTTACGAACATGATTTTTCTAATGCAACCGCTTCGCAAGTCATTGACCTTTCGAAACTTGAAATGAAGGGCTCCGCCGATTACTTCGTTAAGTTCGACAGTGGCAAGAGCGCCAATCTTGGCACGATTGATCTGACCGGATCGAACATCTCCTGGAACAATGGTTACAGTGGCAATTTCAATCAGGGCAATATCATTTATGCCAGTGGCCTCAAGAGCCTGACTTTAGATCATTTCACTTTAACAAATAATCAAATCGAAATTGCCGACAGTTCTCTAATCGGTTACGGCGCTATTGTTTTGCGTGATCAGAACCCTTCAAAAGACAATGTACGCGGAGACAAGTTTGATCTTTCAGACTTTACGATTGAAAATAACAGCCTCACCGTCACACGTACCGCCAATGCTTACTTGGCAGGTGGTAGCGTGTTTGCAATTTGGGATATCGACGAGATCAATTTCACGAACGGTGTTGTGAACAACAATCATGCTGTGATTACCGGCACAGACGGCACCTCTTATGCTGCAGCCGCTCGCGGTGGGTTCATGGAAGTCAAACGTGGCAATACCACCTTCACCGATGTTGTGTTCACGAATAACACGGCCGAAACCGTTGGCGGCAAATCCTACGCCATTGGCGGCGCAATTTTGGCCGACGGAAGAGAAGAAAGCAATGGTGTCGGCGAGTCAACTAATCCGATGACTGTAACGTTTGCCGTCACCGAAGGCAAGAGCCTCGTCTACTCAGGAAACAATGTTGTCGATGGCGATACCGCGTACCACGATACATGGGGCCACATGGCGCAAACCGGCGGCGGCTTCCTGTTCCTCGATCGAGGTGCAAAGGCTAAATTTGAGATCGCCACCGGCGCCACACTCACGATCGGCAACGAAGATGCTACAGGCGATATGGACTCCATTGCCAGCTCCTTTGCTGTGAACTCCTATGTAGATCAAGGCGGAACCACTCGAAATCCGATCACGGACACTTCGAACTTAACAAAATCCGGCTCCGGTACGCTTATTCTCAACGGCAGTCTCAACAAGTATTACGGCACGGTAACCGTTGAGGCCGGCGAAATGCGCGTCAACAAGGATTGGACCGTTCACAATACCGTTGAGGTCAAGGGCGGCATGTTAACTGCCGGAAATGTTGTCCTTGGCGACATTCCGAACATTGCGGCAGGAAACGCTTACGATCCTGACAAGGAAAACCCGATTAATACCGAGCTTACAGCTTACGGCGATCCTCATGGCACCATCTCCGTTACCGGCGGTACGGCGAATATCGCAAGTCTGACTTTCAACGAGGATGCCAATACCGTTTCCGTAACCGGTAGCGGTAGCGGTAGCGGTACCTTGTCTGTTGAAAAATTTGACTTCACCAAAGGCGGCAAGGTCACCGTTAACGGTGGCACGTTGCAAACGTCCTCTTCTCAGGTTTATACGGTCAGCGAGGGCGTGACCCTGATTTCTGCAAATGCCGAGGATGTCACGAACGACTTTACTGGCAAAACCGTTACAACGATCACCAACTTTGAATTGACCTCCGGTACTTTGGCGCTGACAGATGCCGGCTACTATACAACGGCTTCCCTCAAAGCGATGTCGAAAGCAGCTTCCGCTATGACGCTGACGATCGTCAATGCTCAGCTGGTCGCCGATCAAACGACCGGCTTGATCGACAATGTCATTCAGTCCAAGACCGATGCCGAAGTTACCGGAACTGTCGCTAATAACAGCTTGACGATTGAAAGCAAAAATAGCGGCGCCCAAAGTCTGATCGTGGCATCTAATGACGGTGCCACTGTCACTAAAGTTGTTCTTGCTTCCAATGACAGTAGCTCCACCACCATCACTTTGGTCGGATCTGAAAGCTCCTCTGCAAATACGCAATTGGTCACGGACAAGACCACTGAACAGAGTGTGGATGTTAATGTCTCGTCAACTGCAAACCTCAGCTTAGGTTCTGCTACAACCGAATCCGAAACTTACGGCTCCCTTTCCAAGCTAACGCTCGAAGCCGGTTCCACTACCGCTACAGGCGTTGCCAAGCTTGCGATATCGAACTCCAACATTACGGTCGATACCTTGGAAGATAATGGCAACAACCTGATTCTCGTCGGCTCTCGCGAGAATCGCGGCTCGCTTACGGTTGGCGACCTCTCTCTGGGTTCCAATTCGGCTATCTTCGTCGATCCCGCATGGGAAGATGGAGTTGAAGTTCATTCGATTGACAAGGCTTCTCACCTCGAAATTGCAAATGTCAGCACTTTGGATGGCAAGATTATTGCCGGCCAGAACTCTTTGGTTACCTTGGGTGCAACGACGCAAGAAGCCATTGCCGCATTCAACTCGTTGAGCGGTATGGCTTGGGGACCCGAAAATGTCACGGCTGCTCTATATCTGGCAAAGACAGTGACTCCCAACGGCGGCATCCTTGTTGACGGCAGTTTGGAATCCTATGATGCGACCAAGGGTACTACTAAAACCGTCACCTTGGCCGCCAACGCCCTCCTGATCGTTGACCAAGCCGCGCTGGGCACGGACGCTGCTGTTGACGGTACTCTCACCGTTGATCAAAAAGCCAAGATTGCCATCGTCAATGCCAATGTCGGAGAAACGAAGCTTTCTACGGCAGATGTCGCCGATTTGACAATTGACCAGATTGTCACGGACAACCAATTCATTACTGCCACCGCTATTACCGGCGGCACCGTCACAACGGCTGTTGAAGGCGAATCTCTGGCCGGTGCATTCTCCTCTCTAGGCTTACAGGCCATGACGCGTCGTGCCGATACGATGTTGGCAACAAGCATTGCCGATCGCACCTCGATCGATCAAGATTTGGGCGAAGGTTTGAGCTTGTGGGTCGACGTGGCAGGCGAACGTTATGAAGCCGACGGCTTGGATAACGGCGGCGAATTCCACTCCGATATGGGCTACGGCACGTTCGGCGGCGACATTCAGGTGGCCGACGGTGCACGTGTGGGTGCTGCCATCCAGTACGGTTCGGGTTCTGCTCGCAGCGACAACCTCGGCATCAAGAACAGCATCGACTCCTACGGCTTCTCGCTCTACGGTTCGTACGCTTTCGGTGACGCCAAGTTGGTCGGCGAACTCGCTTACGTCAAGAACGAAAACGACATCACTGCCGATGCAACTTCGGGCTTGTCTCAGAGCGTGGATACGGAAATTCTTTCTGCCGGTTTGCGTGCGCAGTACGCTTTGTCGGCCGGTCAATTCCGCTTCATGCCCAGCATCGGCTTGCGCGTGTCTCAATTGAAGTCCGATGAGCTTAAGGTCGGCAATCTTGCTTTCGGCGACGATGATCTGACCCTTGTTCAGGTTCCGGTTGCCTTGCGCATCACGGGCTTTGATATGCAGGCTCAGGGCTGGCAGCTTTCTCCGAGCTTCAAGTTGGCTTGGGTGCCGACGTTCGGCGACAAGGATGTCGATATCTACGGCGTTGACCAGACGGTGATCGATACCAACCCCGTTCAGGGCGACTTCGGTCTGCGTGCCGTCAACGGCAACATGATGATCAATGCCAACTTCATGTTCGGCGCCGGCAAGGAAGGCACGTCTTCCGTCGGCGGCAAGATTGGCATGAAGTACGTCTTCTAAGACGCACCGCTTCGGCAAGGAAAGCTTCCTGCTCTCTTTGCCGGACACCAACTTCGGGCGAAGCATCTCGAAAATGCTTCGCCTTTTCGTATCCGCAAGAAGTTACTGCATTTTCCCCTTCGCCAATTCCTCTTCCAAATGAGCCAAAACCTATCCCGAACTCAGCAGGTACAGCCCTGTCCGTTCGTCCATCACTTTGAGGTATGTTTCCGAATGGATCACCGTTGACAGTACCTGATCCATCGTCATTTCCTTTTGCGTCTTGCTCAGCAAAGCGGCCAAACTTTTGATCAAAACGAACATCTTTTCGATGATGACATTCATTTGGCTCGCGCAGGCTTTCGCAAGATATACGTTTTGTGACAGAGCCTCATCAGGGCTTGCGCCTCTGCGATGACAATACGAGGTCATATCCTCAATCATCGAAGCAAACGATTGCGTGTGCATGAAACCGTAATTTTGATCGATAAAGTCAATCGCTTTATATCGGCTCAGGTAATTGAAGGCTTGTCGCAGTGTCAAGTCATACTTTTTACCAAACTCGTAAACAAACACCACGGTTCATTCCAGCTTGTCCTCGATGTCGTATTCCATTTCCTTCACTCTCTCGGTCTCTGCAATCTTGCCGATGATATTAACGCTGTTTGATTATTGCCGTTTTTTGTGCTTGCTCCCCGGTAACTTTGCCGCAAAGACTTCGTGAAAGTACAGGCACGCCGTACTTTGCTCAATGTTTTATCGGCGAGTCTTTACAATCTTGGCTGTACTC
>JAUNOJ010000147.1:0-2193 GCA_030531135.1 Sutterellaceae bacterium
AATCTCCGGCATGATCGACAGTTATCTCGAAGCCTATACGGCGGGTGATACGACCGTAACGCGCTTGAGTTCGGGCGGGGCCAACGGGGGCAGCCGCGTGACGTTTTCCGGTACCGAAGAAATGAACGGCGGGCTGACAGCGTTTTTCCGTCTCGAAATGGGGATTCTCAACGACGAAGGGATTTCCACCGGCAACAACCCCAACTACCTCTTTGAGCGCGAAACCGTCGTGGGCGTACGCGGCAATTTCGGTTCGATTAGCTTCGGCCGTCAATATACGCCGCACTTTATGTCGCTACCAATGAACGAGCCCACGGGACAATCCTTGGGCGGCGCGATCGGTGCGTTTGGCGTGCCCGGTCACGTCTCGACCAACGGTATCGGTTTAAGCAGCGGCGGCGCACCTTTGGCCACCACCCGCATGGACAACTCTTTGGTCTACTCCACCCCGACCATGGCCGGGTTGACTACCACCTTTATGGCCGCTTTTGGCGAACAAACCTATCAGGACAACGGTGTCGAAAAGCCTTCGAACGCGCGCGGCAACTTCTATAACCTGGGTTTTCGGTATGTCAACGGCCCCTTTACCTCGAATTTAAGCTTTGCCAAGTGGAACAATCCCAAGATCGGTGCCAAAACGTTGGACGACGTCTGGTTTGAGTCGTTTTCTGCCGCCTACGACTTCAATGTCACAAAACTCAATGTCATCGTGACGGCTCGCCAGTCCGACGACATCGAAGTTCCCAATCTGTGGGCAGCCGAACTCGGTTCTTTAACGCCGATGTTGGGCGGAGCCTTGGCCGTCACCGTGGGTTACTTGACCAATTGCGACCAGGAAAAGGGCGATGCGCTCAGTTGGGGTATCCGTTACGACTATCCGCTCTCGAAATCGACCAAGGTCTATGCCGGTGTCTTCGGCGTACAAAATGAGGACAACGCTAAGTTTGTTTTGGCCGGTGGCGGCGGCTCTTCCATGCCGCCCGCATTTGCAAAAGAAGAAGCCGGATTAGCCAACAATACTGTTTTTGTAGGCCTCAATCACCGCTTCTAACTAGTCCGACCGGCAATTTTTTATTATGCAAATCTTAAGGGGTGTATCTCGAATATGCCCCTTATTTTTTATCTATCAAAATGATATTCGATTGCGTACGGGTTTATGCTATATTTGACACCCTCACAGACGGAGGCTGCCTCAAGGGTAGTTCTTTAGATCGACTTACCCTGCACAAGGGTACTACTTTCGGTGGAGGAGTTTTAATCTTTCCCTCGTAGAAAAAAAGTCGAAAACAACGATAAAAATCATCGTAAATGATCGTTTTCGACCATCGTTAATTGAGAAGGAGAAAACTCAAATGTTCGATATTTCCCGTCGTAACTTGCTCGGCACCGTCGGTGCTTTGGGTCTCGGTTCCGTTGCCGGCGTCGCTTCCGCCGCTGTGCCCGCTCCCCAGAAGTGGGATCGCACCGTTGACTTTTTGATCATCGGCACCGGTTTTGCCGGTTTGGCCGCCGCTCTCGAAGCCCATGAAAATGGTCTGAAGGAAGTGCTCGTTCTCGACAAGATGCCCTCTGCCGGCGGTAACTCCATCATCAACGGCGGCGCCATCGCTGCTGCCGGTACCGACATGCAGGCCAAAGACGGCATCAAGGACAATGCCGACCTCCTGTTTGCAGATATCGTCAAGGCCGGCGGCGGTTTGGCCCACCCGTCCTTGGCTCGTCGTATTGCCGACGAATCCGTTGCCAACTACGAATGGCTCCGTGACAAGATCGGCGTGAAGTTCAAGGCCGTGACCTTCCACGGCGGTCACTCCGTTCCCCGCAGCCACGCTGTGGTCGAAAACACGGGTGCCGGCTTCATCAACCCGATGCTTGCCAAGTGCAAGGAATACAACATCCCCGTGGAACTGCGTACCATGGTCGACAACCTCGTGGTTGACAAGGACGGTTCCGTTTTGGGCGTTCAGGCTCGTCGCGGCTATCGCTTCGGCAATGAAAAGAGCGGCCGCAGCACCTATATCCGCGCTCGCTATGGCGTTTTGCTTGCTTCCGGCGGCTTTAGCCAGAACGTCAAGATGCGTATGGACCACGATCCGCGCTTGAATGAAAACTTCGGTTCCACCAACCACCCGGGCGCTACCGGCGAAATGATTCAGGAAGCCCAGATGATCGGTGCCAACACCATTCAGATGG
>JAUNOJ010000147.1:2293-4870 GCA_030531135.1 Sutterellaceae bacterium
ACCGGCGAAATGATTCAGGAAGCCCAGATGATCGGTGCCAACACCATTCAGATGGACTGGATTCAGTTGGGTCCGTGGACCAGCCCCGACGAAAAGGGCTTCGGTCTTGCTCCCTTGTTCGTGGAATCCACCGTCGGTTACGGCCCCATGGTCGATCCGGAAACCGGCAAGCGCTTCATCAAGGAAACCGGTAACCGTAAGGTTCGTGCCGACGCTATCGTTGCCATGGGCCACCCGGCTGTGATCTACGCTTGCGAAAAGAACGTCATGAACAAGGTTGTGGGCCACAACATGACCCCCGAAATGTTCAAGCGCGTTCAGGAATCGGGCGTCATCACCAAGTTCAACACCTTGAAGGAATTGGCTGATCACTTCAAGATTCCGTACGATGCTTTGAAGGCTGAAAACGACAAGTTCAACAGCTACATGAAGGCCAAGAAGGATCCGGACTTCGATTGCATGTTCTTCGACGACGGCGTGCAGAACGTCGAAGGCCCCTTCTACGCTTGCCGCTTGTGGCCGCGCGTGCACCACTGCATGGGCGGTTTGGAAATCAACGACAAGGCTCAGGTCTTGAACGCCCGCGGCGAAGTCATCAAGGGCTTGATGGCAGCCGGTGAAGTCACCGGTGGTGTCCACGGTATGGTTCGCTTGGGTACGGTTGCTGTGGCTGACTGCACGATCTTCGGTCGTATCGCTGCTCGCACAGCTATCGAAAACTCCAAGAAGAAGTAAAAAACTCCAAATCTTGAACGCGGCATAAGGCCCAAAAACCTTATGCCGCTTTCGAACGTTAGGCACCGAGCAAATGAGTGGTTCTCGATGCCTTATCCATAACACTCAAAATTAGTAGTTTCTTTCAATCGAGAAAGAGGAGAATTTTCATGAAAAAGACTCTTTTGGCCTTGTCCGTTGCCGGCGCTTTTGCTGCCTCCGCTATGGCTGCACAGGTCGAAGTTTACGGCTTGATCGATATGGGCTTGTCCTACACGCACAGTGATGCCGACCAAGCTGGTGTTGCCAATGAAGACCAGCTCCGTATGGTTCAGGGTCAGGAATTCGGTTCCCGCTTCGGTTTCCGCGGTTCCGAAGATTTGGGCAACGGTTACAAGATCGGTTTCACCCTTGAAAACGGCTTCCACCCCGATACTGGTGCTTTGTATACCGGCGGTGCCATCTTCGATCGCGAAGCCAACATCGACGTTCAGACCCCGTACGGCGAATTCCGCTTCGGTCGTTTGCCGATCTTCGGTTCCACCTTGGCTGCCAACGGCTTGTTCCGCGCCATTGATCCGCTCTTTGCAAATACGACTCGCGGCTTCGGCTCCGGCATGGCTTCCGCTTCCATGTGGACCCGCGTGAGCAACGCTGTGTCTTATCGCACGCCGACCTTTGCCGGTTTGACGGGCTACGCCATGTTCTCTTTTAAGAACGACAATGACACCGAAGCCAAGACCGGTGTTGAAGGCAAGGCTGATGCTGATCGCTATGCTTCCTTGGCTTTGCGTTATCAGAATGGTTCTTTTGAAGGCATCTTTGTAGCCGACACAACCATGTACGGTAACCATCGTTATCTTGCTGCTGACGAACGAACTGGCCACGATGATGACGGCATGACCTTCACGTTGGGCGGCAACTACACCTTCGACAACGGTCTCAAGGTTCTCGTCTTCGGTCAGTACTTCAAGGATCAGGAACTCAACTACCAACAGCGTGGTGGCGTTCTGAGCACCGGTATCCGTGAAATGACTAAGACTACGAGCGTGACCGGCTACGGCTTCCTTGACGGTTTCGGTCTCAGCCTCGGTGTGAACTACCCGATCGGCGGCGGTGTTGCCAAGGCTCAGATCGGCTATCGCGATGCTGAAAACGAAATCGACACGAAGTTCACTCGTTGGACCGTGGCCGGCGCCTACGACTATCCGCTCTCCAAGCGCACCTCCGTGTACGTGATGGGCGGCTACACGCAGGAAAAGATCGAACTCAAGAACGGTCCCGATGCCACCCCGAATGGTTTCGAACTCACGTCCGGTCTGTTGCATCGCTTCTAATCAGCTCGTTTGATCTGATGATTTGATGCCAAGGCGAAGTCGTTTACTCGGCTTCGCCTTTTCTTTGTCTTGTCGTTTGTGTTGTACCGCTAACACGATCTTATCAATGCCGCCGACGATACGCTTTCGCCGAGGCAAATCAAACGTATTGTTCAAATCCGACAAAGCCCCTCGGTTCAAGCATCGCAACAATCCAACATCGCTTCCCCGGCCTCTCGTTGGCGAATGATTCCGACACCGCCGCAATTTTGTCGGTCAACCTCCACTCAATCTCGACGCCCTCTGATACGATTACATTACGAACCTAACTTAGGAGGTTCCCATGATGCATCATCGACCACATCTACAGCGATTGCATCTTGCAATCGGCTTGGCTCTCTTGGGGTTGTCGCAGACTCCGCACGCTGCCGACTCCGATTACCTACTCCGTTTGTCACCGAGCACCCACTCTGGCAGCTCGATCGATTTAAACGACACACCGACTCTTGACACCTCACAAGGCGGATATCGAGGCGTTATCTTCGGC
>JAUNOJ010000148.1 GCA_030531135.1 Sutterellaceae bacterium
AGCCTCGTTCCCGAATCCGTCACGCCGGTACTGGTTTTTGTCAATCCCACTGCCGAAGAAGTGCGCAGTCACGTGGCGCTTTTTCCGCAAGCGGTTTTGCAGTTTCACGGCTCGGAATCGCGCGCGTTTTGCGATCAGTTCCATCAGCCCTACATCAAGGCGGTGGCCGTGAAAAATTCCGACGAGCTCTTGAAAATTCAAGACGAATACCCGATGGCCAGCGCCATCGTGGCCGACGTCGACGATCCTTCGCACGGCGGCACGGGCGAGGTGTTCGATTGGAATGCCGTCGCACGCATTCGTGACAAAATCACCAAGCCCTTGATTGTGGCAGGGGGCTTGAACGCTCAAAACGTCTGCCAAGCCATTCGCATCATGCACCCGTGGGCCGTGGATGTGGCGAGCGGCGTAGAACTTGAAAAAGGCATCAAGGACCACGACAAGATTTTGGCCTTTATGGACGCGGTGGAAAGCTGCGGCGAAACCGAACCCTGTCCGCAAGAGATGGCGGCCTAAAAAGAGTCTTCGTCACTTCTGCCCAAAGCCGAGACGATCGTGTTCTCGGCTTTTTCATTGCTGTGCGACAATGGCAACTCTTTTCCCAAAGGACACGCTATGACCGACCTGACCCTTCGCCTCGTCGCCGACGCTGACAAATCCCGCTTTATCGCCGACATTCAGGCGGCTTTTCAAAAAGGCTACGAAGACGTTTTCGGCCCTTACGACAAGCCGGTCTTACCCGTCAAAGACATCGAAGAGTCGTTTGCTGCCAAAGGGGCGCAAGCCTTCTTTGCGGTTCTTGACGGCGAAATCGTCGGAGGCGCATTGGTTGTGATCAACGAACTCACACAGCACAACCATCTCGATCTGTTGTACGTCGGAATCGGCTGCGAGGGCAGGGGCGTGGGTACGGCACTTTGGCAGGCGTTGGAGGCAAAGTTTCCTGCCACGCGCGTGTGGGAGACGTTTACGCCTTACTTTGAGAAGAGAAATATCCACTTTTACGTCAACAAGCTCGGGTTCAAGGTGGTGGAGTTCTTTAATAAAAACCATCGGCACCCCGAATGGACGGATGACGTCGGAGGCATGCCTCCCGAAGTCGGCTGCGACTTTTTGCGTTTTGAAAAGGTGATGAAGTCCTAAAAACAAAACCGCCCGAAAGTTTCTTGGTCTGACGGGCGGCATCTTGAGCAGTGCAAACGATTAGATGTTCAAGTCGTTCAAAATTTGGGTGAGTTGATCGCGCGGCAGGTCGCTCGATTTTTCTTCGTGATTGCGAATCCAGTCGTGAATCGGACGCAGAACGCTCAATTTGATGCGTGCGCTCGTATCTTCCACCACATAGATGCCTTCTTGCTTCATCTGCGCCATGTAGCGCTCAATCGCGCTTTGCGAGCAGCCGAGAATGCCCAAGAGCACTTCGCCGCGAAGCGGAATCGGCATGCGAATCCATTCTTCGCCGTCGATCATTTCCATGTGGCCGAAGTGCGCGGCCCACGTCAAATAAAACGCCAACAGGCGATCTTCGACCGACAACAGGAAAAGGGCACCGAAACCCAAACGGTCGGTGAGGTTGATGACTTCAAACTCCTGCACCAACAAGCGCATGAATTCGGGATCGCTTCTGCAGACGCTGTCAACCAACTTTTGCGGCACGCTCACCACGGTGCTCGGCAGTGCGGCAAAGTAGCTGCCGATGCAGGGGCGGTGCGTAAAGAAATTCAAGTTGCCGCAAGCCAGACGACCCGGCGCCGAAAACGCAAAGCAGTGGTTTTTCGAAGCGTAGGGCGAGCCGAAGTAACGAATGGTGATGCCCGACTTCACCAGCACCAGTTGATCGACACGATCGGTGATGTGCCCCAAAACCGGATCCTTGGGCTTGAGATGCTTTTCCACACCCCAGCGATTGATAAAGGACTGGACTTCCGGGTGCAACGTCGGCGCCAGCCAGGGAAAAATCGGAAAGCGATTGGTGTCTTCGACCAAAAAGGATTGGTCGCGCGACTTTTCAAGCTCGCTAAACCAGCTACGCGATGGAGCACGCATATTGAGTCTCTCTCCTCAAAACGATTGGGCGTTTTTCCGAACGATTTTTTATGTTTGCATTTTGTATGGCTTTTGCGTCAAAAAAAAGAGATTTCGACGCTTGTTCGGACAACGCACGACAAAAATCACGCTCAATCGGCGTGATAGCTTATACCTACCGATTGTACCCAATATGGGGGGCAAAAACACAAAATGATGCAAGCTAACCCGAGGTGCTCATCCCTTCTCAAGCGGTAAAGAGCCTTAAAGGGCTTGATTTCTTAGGCGACTTAACGACTGCGGGGGCTGTTTGATTTACGTCAATGTTAATGTATTAAATTCGAGACGCATCAGAGTCATAACAAATCGTCATGTCTCGGACGGAGTTTTGGGCATTGCGTCTAAAGGAAAGCGCACGTCTTGAGGTGTCAAAACAAGCACGCCGTACTTCTTCAAACGCTTGCCGGCTTTGAGCACCAACTTGTCTTTGGTGACCAAAAAGTCGGCTCCGACACTTTGAGCCAAGTCCAAAAACTTCTGATCGTCGGTGTCGCGGCACTTGGCCGTTGCGCCCGGCGGTGGTGCGACGAGGGTTGCGACGCTCAAAACGTGTTTGAGAAGTGAGAGTTGCCGTTCGGGGTCGATCACAAAGTATTTGCGGCTAACGACGTCGGCGAGCTCTTCGATCGCAGCCAACGTGATGCACACGTCGACAGTCCCGTTTTCGATGTCGGAGGCGAGCTCTCGTGTTTGGACATCGTCCCAGTAAAGAATGTCAAGCCAGACGTTGGTGTCGATCACAAGCAACGGCTTGGTGCGTTCGCAAAGCGCCATCGTCTCGGGTAAGACCGCCTCTTGCGTTTGTAGAGACAAAAGAAAGTCGGCTGTGGGCAGTTTGGCAAAGCGGTAGTCGGATGCGTCGAGCTCGGTCATTTCGAAATAGACAAAGAAAAAGGCATGGCGGCTATTGTACCGTCATGCCTTTCTGGAAGCGCCTGCTAAAAATTAGAGCATGTGCTTGACTGCATCGATTTCGCCCTGAAGTTCGGCCACGGTCTTGTCAACCTTTTCCTGGCTGAAAGCGTCAAAGTTCAAACCCTGAACGATTTCGTAGTTGCCCTTGCCGTCGCAAACGCAGGGGAAGCCGCAAACCATGCCTTCGGGGATGCCGTAGCTGCCGTCGGACGGTACGCCCATCGTGACCCATTCGCCGTCCGAACCCAAGACCCAGTTGCGGATATGGTCGATTGCGGCCGATGCGGCAGAAGCGGCCGAGCTTGCACCGCGCGCTTCGATAATGGCAGCGCCGCGCTTACCCACCGTCGGGATGAAGGTGTCGCGATACCAGTCGGCATCGACACATTCGCAAGCAGGCTTGCCGTCGATCGTCGTGTTGCGAATATCCGGATACATCGACGGAGAGTGGTTACCCCAGACAGCCATCTTGTGCATGGTGGTCACAGGCTTGCCCGTAATATCGGACAACTGAGACAAAGCGCGGTTGTGGTCCAAACGCAGCATGGCCGAGAAGCACTTCGGAGACAAGTTCGGCGCCGACTTCATGGCGATGTAGGCGTTGGTGTTGCAGGGGTTGCCCACAACGAGCACCTTGACGTCGCGGCTGGCAACGGCATCCAAGGCCTTGCCCTGAGCCACGAAAATCTGGCCGTTGGCTTCCAACAGTTCGCTGCGTTCCATCCCCTTGGTACGCGGACGGGCACCCACCAAAATGGCGATGTCGGCATCCTTAAAGGCAACGAGCGGGTCGCTCGAAGCAAACATGCCGGCCAAAAGCGGGAAGGCGCAGTCGCTCAATTCCATCATCACACCCTTTAAGCGCTGGGCGCTTTCCGGCGTATCGCGTTCCAACAACTGCAAAATCACGGGCTGATCGGGGCCGAGCATGTCGCCTGCGGCAATACGAAACAGCAACGAATAACCGATTTGACCGGCAGGACCGGTGACGGCAACGCGAACGGGAGCTTTCATTTTTTTGTTCCTCTCCATGACGAAACTATTATCAAAAGAATCGAAAAAACACGCCGTTGAACAACGTGTTTTAACGTGTCCCGCAATCCTAGCGGGAAAATGCGCGTTTGTGGCTAATGCAAACGCCTTATGCGGACGCGGAAACGTCAAAAATCGGTGACTTTTTGCACGCATTGACGGATGCAAAAACATTGAAAATCAAGGATCAAAAAGAAATTTGACGGTCTCTATCGGGAAAAACAGGAGTGAAGGTATATTTTCCATAGCCTCCGACTTATACGACAACAGAAAAAGATTGCCTTTGCGGCCGACCTTTGCTTGCCTGTATTGCGTGAGCGTCAGCCGGAAGTGTTCCAAGTTCGAATTCAAGAACCATTGCCCAAACACGAGTTGGGCATTGTGGTGAGCAAAAATAAGTCTGCCAACGATGCGGCGCAAACGCTTGTCGATTGGTTGACCGGGGCGGACAGTTCGGAAACGGTGCCGTTTGCTTCGTTTGAGCTGTTGATGGCGCATGTTATGGTGATGGCGGAAAAGTGCGTTGGACGCCACAAATGAAGTGTCGGAAAAATGACGATGGAATTTTTAGAGAGGGCTTGGCATTCGAATGGGCGCTAAAGTCAGTCACAGCAAGGGTTTGAGAAGAAATGTCTAGGGTTTTTGCGCATTGACTTTGTAGGTATTTCCGTCAAACTTGAAAGCAAACACACGACACTTTTCGGGGCCCCGATTTCCCAAGCAGTCAGGTACTTTTCGGTGCCTCGGCTTGCTGTTTCTTTCCGAACGGCAAGACGTGTCCGCTCGGCTGCGAAGCCCCCTTTTGGAAAAAAGTTGTTCAC
>JAUNOJ010000149.1 GCA_030531135.1 Sutterellaceae bacterium
TTGTCATGAAGCCGATCAATGATACGTTTTTGCGTGCCTTAAAGCGCGAACACACCGACTATACCCCTTTATGGCTGATGCGTCAGGCCGGACGTTATCTGCCCGAATACTGTGCGACGCGTGCACGTTTGGGAAGCTTTATGGCTTTGGCTCAGGATCCGGATGCCGCTTGCGAAGTCACGTTGCAGCCCGTTGACCGCTACGGGATGGATGCTGCAATTTTGTTTTCCGATATTTTGACCGTTCCCGATGCCATGGGATTGGGGTTGAGCTTTGTGGCCGGCGAAGGCCCGGTTTTTGCCAAACCCGTGCGTGACGAAGCGGCCGTCAATGCCCTTTATGTTCCCGATCCCGAAGGCGAACTCAAGTATGTGATGGATGCCGTGCGCACCATCCGTCGCGAGCTCGACAACCGCGTTCCCCTGATCGGCTTTACCGGTTCTCCCTTTACGTTGGCTTGCTACATGGTCGAGGGCGGAAGCTCCAAGGACTTCTCGACCATCAAGAAGATGATGTATGCGCGCCCGGATTTGTTGCACAGAATTTTGGACGTCAATGCTCGCGCCGTGACGGCTTACTTGAATGCGCAGATTGCTGCCGGCGCTCAGGCCGTTCAGATTTTCGATACCTGGGGCGGCGCTTTGGCCGACGGTTGCTTCCAAGAGTTTTCTTTGCGCTACATTCGTCAAATCATCGAAGGCTTGACCAGAGAAGCCGACGGTGAAAAGGTGCCTGTCATTTGCTTTACCAAGGGCGGCGGCCATTGGTTGGAAGACATGGCGGCCGTGGGTGCCGACTGTATCGGCGTGGACTGGACCGTGAACCTGACGGCGGCGCGTCGTCGTACGGCAGATGCCGTGAGCTTGCAGGGCAATATGGATCCGCTTGTGCTCTTTGCCGGAGAAGAAGCCATTCGTCGCGAAGCCCGCAAGGTGATCGATGCCTACGGCGATGTCGGTCAGGGCGGGCACGTCTTTAATCTCGGACACGGTATCAGTCAGCATACCGATCCGGAAGCCGTGGCGATTTTGGTCGATGAAGTTCACAACTATTCCCGCAGCAAGCACTAAAAACTT
This sequence comes from Sutterellaceae bacterium, assembly GCA_030531135.1. Classification (GTDB taxonomy): domain Bacteria; phylum Pseudomonadota; class Gammaproteobacteria; order Burkholderiales; family Burkholderiaceae_F; genus Duodenibacillus. The sequence goes on from JAUNOJ010000149.1 coordinate 1,077, forward strand.
TTGAACAATCGACAATCGCACGAAAACCCTTGTGGATAAAGGGGAAAACGAAGGTTTTCAAATCTTCTCCCCAGAGTTATCCACAGAATGTTGAAAACAAGGCCATCGAGATTTGACGATTCGAGGGCCTTGTTTTTTATTCTCGAAATCGTTTAAGTCCCTTGAAAATAAAGGGATAAACGCATTTTTGAATTTTGTGTTTCAAGGGTGCGACAACAACGTTTGTGTGAAATCGAAATTTCTCGTTCAAGCGTTTTCCCCAAAGTTATCCACAGATTTTATAAGTTGTCGAAAAGGTGGTCACAAGCCCATTTTGTCGGTAAGCTTGCTGCTGACAAATTTTTCCTGAAGAACCGATCGAGTCATGGCGCTTTGTTTTGTTGAAGTATTTGTGGATGTACCCTTGCCGGCTTTGGACTACGCCGTGCCCGAAGACGTGACGGTCACGGTCGGAGATCGCGTTGTCGTGCCCGTAGGGACGCGTAAAACGGTCGGTATTGTTGCTGCAGTCAAAGATACGACGCAGGTGCCTGCAAAGAAAATCAAGCCGATTGTGCGCGTTTTAAACGAGGTGGCGCCCTTGTCTGCCGAATGGATGCGTTTTCTGGCTTTTGCAGCGGATTACTACATTCGATTCAAGGGGGAGGCTGCCGTATCTGCACTGCCGCAGTTTTTCCGTACGCCGCCCAAGGCCAGATACGAAGCCAGTTTGAAGCGTTTGCGCGAACTCAAGCACAAGAAGGTCAAACCCGGCGAGCGACCGCCGTTGAACGACGAACAACAGGTTGCTGCTCAAGCGATTACCGGGGCACAGGGCTTCGTTCCGTTTGTCTTATACGGCGTGACGGGTTCGGGCAAGACCGAAGTGTATTTGCACGCCATCGAAGAGGCACTCAAAAAATCTCCCGACAATCAGGTATTGTTGCTCGTGCCCGAAATCAACCTGACGCCGCAATTGGAAGCGCGCGTACGCGGTCGATTTGTGGACGAAACAGTTGTGACGATGCACTCGGGGCTCACGCCCGTGGAGCGCGCTCGCAGCTGGCTTGCCGTACATGAAGGGAAGGCGCGCGTGTTGGTCGGTACGCGCATGGCCATTTTTGCGAGTTTTCGAAAACTTGGGCTCATTATCGTCGACGAAGAGCACGATCAAAGTTATAAGGCAGGCGAAGCCATGCGTTTTTCCGCACGCGATTTGGCGGTCAAACGCGCCATGGACAACGGCATTGCCTGCGTGTTGGGATCGGCCACCCCTTCGTTGGAAACGTGGGCAAAGGTGTTGGCACGGCAATACCGCTGTCTGCGTTTGTCGCACCGAGCGGTTCAAGCGGCGCATTTGCCCAAACTCGAACTTGTCGACGTTTCCAAAGAAAAACCTCAGGTTTTTGCACAAAGCGTCAAAGACGAAATCGATGCCACGCTGTTGCGCAAGGAACAAGTTCTCGTTTTCATCAATCGTCGCGGTTATGCACCGGTCATTTCCTGCACGGCATGCGGTTGGGTCAGCCGCTGCGAGCATTGTTCGGGATTTACGGTTTTTCACAAAAACGATCGCCGACTGGTCTGTCACCATTGCGGCACGAGCTATCGTGTGCCGGCGCGTTGCCCAAGTTGCGGCAATCCCGAAATCGTTGCCGTGGGCACCGGTACGCAACGCATCGAAGAGGCTATTGAAGCGCTTTGGCCCCAAGCGCGTGTTTTGCGTATCGATCGAGACAGCGTGAAAACGAAAAATGCCGCCGAAACGGCGTTTGAAAGCGTGCATGCCGGGGATGTGGATATCGTGGTCGGTACGCAAATGATTGCCAAGGGGCATGACTTCAAACGCGTCGGTTTGGTCGTCGTTTTAAACGCCGATGCACAATTGGTCAGCCCCGACATTCGCGCGGAAGAGCATCTGTATGCAACGCTGATGCAGGTGGCCGGCCGTGCAGGGCGCGACAAAATTGCCGGACGCGTTTTGATTCAGACCCGCTTTCCCGAGCATCCCGTTTATGGCGATATGCAAAAGGGCGACTATGAATCGTTTGCGCAAAGACTTTTGAAAGAGCGCCAAGAAGCCATGAGCCCGCCCTATGCTTATCAGGCCTTGTTGACGGCGCAGTCCTCGCACTTGGAGCGCACCATCGGTTTTTTGCGCGCTGCCCGAGACGCGGCTGTGAATTTGAAGTTTTCCTCGGTCTTTGTCTACGAGCCCGTTCCCATGAGTTTGATGCGCTTAAAAGACGCAGAGCGCGGGCAACTTTTGATCGAAACGATGAATCGGCGCGACAGGCATGCATTTTTGACGGCCTGGGACGCAAGTCTCCGATCCCTGACCGGAGTTGATGCCGGCGTGACCTGGGCCATCGAGGTGGATCCGGCCGATATCTGATGGTATGGGCGCAACCCTGTATAATGCGCGAACTGGTCGCCGTAGTTCAACTGGATAGAATATGGCCCTCCGAAGGCTGTGATGTGGGTTCGAGTCCCGCCGGCGGCACCACACCGAAAGCGTTTCGAGAAAATGTTTCGAGGCGCTTTTTCTTTTTTTGACGATGGAGTTTGACGTTTATGCTGTTTCCGACGGAGATGAGTTTGCATAAAAAAAGTCGCCGTTTCGACATTGCGTTCGACAACGGCAAAAGCTTTGCTTTTCCGTTTGAATTCTTGCGCGTATTTTCGCCTTCGGCGGAAGTGACCGGGCATACGCCCGATCAGGCAAAGTTGCAGGTGGGCAAACGCGACGTTGAAATCGAGCAAATCGAACCGATCGGCAGCTATGCTTTGCGTTTTGTCTTTTCCGACGGCCACGACTCCGGTATCTACAGCTGGGAGTATTTGGAAGAAATCGGGGACAATCAGGACAATCTTTGGAACGTTTATCTGCAAACGCTCGAAGAAATGGGCGCAAGCCGCGATCCCAACGATCCCGCCAATGCCAAGTTTGCCGAAAAACCCAAAAAGACGTGCCCGTCCAAGCAACACTAAGGTTGATTTTTAAATGTCCGAAACAGATCAGAAAAATACGCATTTTGGCTTTAAAGAGGTTCCCGAAAGCGAAAAGGCCGATGACGTCAGACACGTCTTCGACTCCGTTGCCAAGCGCTACGACTTGATGAACGATTTGTTGAGTATGGGTTTGCACCGTGCATGGAAGCGTGCTGCGGTCGCTTGTACCGAACTCAAAGCCGGCGACAAGGTCTTGGATATCGCTTCCGGAACGTGCGATTTGGCGATTCGTTTCGGGCACATCGTCGGAGAGAACGGGGAAGTTTGGGCAACCGACATCAACCGCGCGATGTTAAGCGAAGGTTTGCGCCGCATTCATGCAACCGGTACGCAAGCGCACGTCGCTCAGTGCGATTGCGAAGCCCTGCCCTTTGAAGACAACACCTTTGATGCGGCCGTCGTTTCTTTCGGTTTGCGCAATATGACGCACAAAGATCGCGCCCTTAAAGAAATGACGCGCGTGGTACGTTCGGGCGGCCGTGTGGTGGTGCTCGAATTCAGTCACTGCCAAAAATGGCTCAAGCCCCTTTACGACTTTTACTCCTTTAAGTTCATGCCGTGGTTGGGCTCCAAAGTGGCGGGCGATGCACCGAGCTACCGTTATTTGACCGAATCCATCCGCATGCATCCCGATCAGGAAACGCTGGCCGGCATGATGCACGAGGCTGGACTTCAACCCGTGAAGTGGACCAATCTCACCTTCGGTATTTGTGCATTGCATATCGGCGTGAAGCCGTAAGTTTGACGGTCGTACGGTTGCAAATGCCAAA
>JAUNOJ010000150.1 GCA_030531135.1 Sutterellaceae bacterium
GTGTATTGTGCGTCTTATCCATACTCGCAGAGAGAAATTTTCGTTGAACCAAAAGCATACTCGAAGATCGCCGGTTGCGGAAACGATTTTTTTTCGACGAAAGTTTGCCCGCGCCTTTTATAATGCGCTCGTCGGATTTCGAGGAGCGCTGCAAAAACTTCGTTTCCAGGCTCGAAATCGCACGTCATACAGTCCAACCGCGCTCGCGTCCGTCTATCGAACATCTATCGCCAAGGAGGCGCAACCATGAGCGTAGCTCAAAACTATATTATTGCCGATATCGGTTTGGCCGATTGGGGCCGCAAAGAAATTCGCATCGCCGAAACCGAAATGCCGGGTTTGATGGCCATCCGCAAAGAATATGCTGACGAACAGCCCTTAAAAGGCGCTCGCATCTCAGGCAGTCTGCATATGACGATTCAAACGGCCGTTTTGATCGAAACACTGACCGCTTTGGGCGCAGAAGTGCGCTGGGCTTCTTGCAACATCTTCTCGACGCAGGATCACGCCGCTGCCGCCATCGCTGCCGAAGGCATTCCCGTTTTTGCCGTCAAGGGCGAGTCCATTCAAGACTATTGGAACTACACCCACAAGATTTTCGAGTGGGACGACGGCGGCTACTCCAACATGATTCTCGACGACGGGGGCGATGCCACCTTGTTATTGCACTTGGGTGTGAAGGCCGAAAACGACATCGAAGTCGTCATGCACCCGGAAAACGAAGAAGAAACGGTTTTGTTTGCCAGCATTCGCGCTCATCTTGAAAAAGACCCGCACTGGTACTCCAAGCGTATGGCGCATATCAAGGGTGTGAGCGAAGAAACCACCACAGGTGTGCATCGTCTCTATCAGATGGCCGCCAAGGGGGAATTGAAGTTCCCGGCCATCAACGTCAACGACTCCGTCACCAAATCCAAGTTTGACAACCTTTACGGCTGTCGCGAATCTTTGGTCGACGGCATCAAACGCGCCACCGACGTGATGATCGCCGGCAAGATCGCCGTGGTTGTCGGTTACGGCGACGTCGGCAAAGGTTGTGCTCAAGCTTTGCGCGCCTTGTCTGCTCAAGTTTGGGTTGTGGAAATCGATCCGATCTGTGCACTTCAGGCCGCTATGGAAGGCTATCGCGTCGTCACCATGGATTGGGCCAAAGACAAGGCCGACATTTTCGTGACGGCCACCGGCAATTATCACGTGATCGAACACGATCACATGGTCGCCATGAAAGATCAAGCCATCGTGTGCAACATCGGTCACTTCGACAGCGAAATCGATGTGGCTTCCATGCGCGGTTACAAGTGGGAAAACATCAAGCCTCAGGTCGACCATATCGAACTGCCCTCGGGCAACCGCATCATTTTGTTGGCCGAAGGCCGCTTGGTGAACTTGGGTTGCGCCACCGGCCACCCCTCTTACGTGATGTCGAGCTCCTTTGCCAATCAGGTGTTGGCTCAGATCGAACTGTTTACCAACACCGACAAGTATCCGACGGGGGTCTATATCCTTCCGAAGATTCTCGACGAAAAAGTGGCTCGTTTGCAGCTGACCAAGTTAAACGCCCAACTCTCGACCCTGACCCAAAAGCAGGCGGACTACATCGGCGTGAAGGTCGAAGGTCCGTATAAGAGCGAAAACTATCGCTACTAATCGATTCTCGATTTCTCAGCCGCCGGCGCCGTTTTAGGCCTGGCGGCTTTTTGTCGAAACAAACCCGCTTTGCGTCACGATCCAATCGAAAGCGATATCGTGAGATTGTTGATAATTTTCATCCGTAATCAATTCGTCGAAAGCCACGGCAACAGTCACCGGCGGCTTTGGTAAAAGACGTCCGGCCGACAGATATCGGTCAAAAAAACCGCCGCCGTTTCCGAGACGATATCCTGTGCGATTGATACCCACACAGGGCGAAAAGATGATGTCCGGCCGAACAAGAATATCGTTTTCGGGTTCTTCGATGCCGAAAGCGCCCTTGACTGTGGGCATGTCTTCGGACCAAAGACAAAAATGCATCAGGCCTCCGGCCGCATCGTCCACGCGCGGCACCGCAAGTTGTCCGCCGCAAGTTTTTGCCCATGCACACAGAACTTGCGTGATGTCGGGCTCATGGCGAAATGGTCGATAGAAACCCGCACAGGAAAAGTCTCTTTGCCTTAGCCATGCCGAAATCGACTCTTGGAGTCCAACAAGGACTTCGGGATGCTCTTGAACAATCGCTTTGCGCTTTTCGTACAACTGTTTTCTGAGTTCGTTTTTGTCCATCGTCACCTCTTGGCGAATCCCTAACATTGATAGAAAAAATCCCGACACAAACTTTTGAACGAAACCTTTGGCGAAGTTCGCCCGTATGCTCAAACGCTGTCAGGCCGGTATCGTCAATGCCTGTGGCGTGGGCTACGGAACCAACACCGCTAAAGTCATTAGTCGCCTGATATATGGCCTGCGCTCTTTCACATATTTTGCACTTAAGCTCAAGGGAGCCTTCCCCGGTTCAGACTTCCGAGATGCTCTCGCAAACGCCAGTTGCCCTCACGCGGAACAAGTCGGAGGGATCCCTAGTTTTTCACCATTAATAGGGAAGAGTCAATTTATTTGGAATAAAAGCACAAGGTTTGTAGTTCTAAAGTAACAAAGGAAGCCCTGCCTGCCGCGAAAACAAACCGTGGCACCGAGGTGTCGATAGCGTTTCCAGTAAAAATTTATTTGGAATAAAAGCACAAATTTTGTAAATTCAAAGCAACGAGGAAGTCCTAGGCTGCGGCGAAAGCAAACCGTGGCACAAGGGTGTCGGTAGCGTTTCCGGTAAAAATTTATTTGGAATAAAAGCACAAAATTTGCAAACCAGTTCGTCGCAAGATTACAGGCAAACGGTATCACTACTTGCAATTGGTCATGCAAGGTACGGCTCCGGTTCGGCATATTACGGCAGCCATCGATCCTGACTTGGGTCGTATCGCCGTCTACTCGGAAGTCGGTTTCGGGCTTTTTGTGAGTTGGCACCCAATGTTCAGAATTGGGACAAGAAAATTGCGCGCCTTCAGCGAGCAACGGATTGTTCGCGACGCTGTACCGACCCGTAAACGCGATCTCGGTCAGCTGGTAATCGAGGGAGCTTGAATCTAAACGTCCCCGATCCTCGGATCGACTTCATTCCTTGAACTTTTTCTCTTAAAATCAATCGTGCCCATTATCTGAAACAATTTTTTACGAGCAAAATCGTCACGATCAAATGCACGTGATGGCAAATAGGAGCATTATTCTCGTTGCGAACTTTTATGAAGTCGCTCATTTTGTCCCGCAGAGACAAAAGTGACTTTGTTTTGTCAATAAAATTCCTACCATTTAGATAGGTTTTAAATAAGAACTTCACAGGGAGCAAACAATTGACCGTCTATCAATCCATTACCGCCACGATCGGCCGTACGCCTTTGGTGGAACTTAAAGGTCTGGCAAAGCATTTCGGATTTTCTTCCCGTATTTTGGGAAAACTCGACAGCTTCAACCCGGGCAGTAGCGTTAAAGATCGCGTGGCCTTGGCTATGATCGATGACGCCGAAGCGCGTGGCATTCTTAAGCCGGGCGCCACGATTATCGAACCGACAAGCGGCAACACAGGTATCGGTCTGGCGCTTGTGGCACGCTCGCGCGGCTATCGAGCTGTTTTGACCATGCCCGAAACCATGAGCATCGAACGTCGCAAGCTTTTGATTGCATACGGAGCCGAACTTGTTCTGACCGAAGGCGCCAAAGGCATGTCGGGAGCCATTGCCAAAGCTAAAGAGTTGTTGGAACAAACGCCCGGCGCCTTTATGCCCATGCAATTTGAAAATCCGGCCAATCCTCAGGCGCACTATCGAAGCACGGGTCCTGAAATTTGGACCGACACCGAAGGCAAGGTGGACGTTTTTGTAGCAGGTGTGGGTACCGGCGGCACGGTGAGCGGCACGGGCAAGTATCTCAAAGAACAAAATCCCTCCGTGCGCGTTGTTGCAGTGGAACCGGCTTCGAGCGCCGTTTTAAGCGGCAACGCACCGGGCCCGCACAAAATTCAAGGCATCGGTGCGGGCTTTGTCCCCAAGACGTTCGATCGCAACGTTGTAGACGAAATTGTTGCCGTTTCCAATGAAGACGCTTTCGAATTCGCGCGTTTGGTTTCTCGTACCGACAGCGTCTTGGTCGGCATCAGCTCGGGCGCAGCGCTCGCCGCAGCAGTCAAACTGGCGCTCGCCGATCCCACCGTTGCCCGCAACATCGCTGTGATGCTCCCTGATTCCGGAGAGCGTTATTTGTCGACGACTCTATTCGAAGATTAACCAAAAGGCCTCAGTCGTTGTCTTTCGAGCAACCGTCGATCAATCCGAAAACGGGCTTTTCCTCCAAAAGCCCGTTTCCGTTCGAGGATTGCTTCAAAATGACATCCAATGTCATTTTCTTACAGTATTCGTCCACAACCTGCATCAAACCTCCCCAAACCGAACGAGAGACGCACACGTCGTACATAGCACAATATTCTCCCTGATTCATGCAACTGACCAAACAAGAGGTAGTCTCGGTCGCTCGCAAAATATCGGCCAAAGAAATATCCTGCACGTCTCGGGCCAAACGATAACCCCCCGTAAAGCCTCGATAGGTTTGCAAAATTCCTTCTTTGTTCAAGTCTTGGACGACATGTTCCAGAAATTTTTTGGACACGCCTTGTCGCTGGGAGATTTCGCTGAGCGAAACGCAGCCGTCTTTTTGATTGACTGCCAAATCCAAACACAGCCTGAGCGCATAGCGACTTCTTTTTGAAATTTTCACGTCGCATCTCCGTTGATTGAAATATTGTTAAT
>JAUNOJ010000151.1 GCA_030531135.1 Sutterellaceae bacterium
GACATTGAAAAACATCCACCGGTTCTTTTTGGCGTCCACTGCCCCCTTGGCCGCATCGGCCATGGCCTGAGACGTGGTGTTTTCATCGCTATAGACGTAATGGCTTGATACTTTACCGCCGCTGTGAATCCATGCCTTTCCTGCCAAAGAACCCATACAGATCGAAAGGTTTTTGAGCGTTCCGCCGTAGCGCGGCAAGTAATGGGGTTTGAAGCGCACCAAACTGATGACGGAGTCGTAATCGGCAAAGTGTTTGCCGGTCATCGCGTGCTTGAGAATGACGCCGCCTGTAATGGGTAACTCCATGTCGCCATCGGCATCCAGAATATCGATCGGCGCCACCGCTGCATAACCATGGTCACGCGCTAGTTCTCGGTGATCCTTGGCATTGTCTCGGCGGGCAGAATAGACATTGTTGTCAATTAAGGTGGCATCGGTTTTCTTTGCCAGAACACCCACGAGCGCCGGATCAAGTCTCGGTGCCGCATCGGACTCAAACGACATTTTGATGGCGACCTTGCCGCCAATGACGTCGGGTGCCGCTTTTTGCATAGTTGCATACAAACGCTCGAGCGCTTCGGGCGTCACATCCCGCACGAAGTACACGATCGGCGCATCCCGACGATCGGTGCGATGTTCCAGAGCAAAACCGAAGGGCTCGGTATCGGCTGCGCTTTGTGCATACGCAAACGATCGAACCGAGAAAGCCGATGTGGCAACGATGCCTTGCAGCAAAGTTCTGCGTTTCATAACCATTGTCCTCCCAAAAAGGTCTCATCATCAAGGCCGACGACCGCCTCTGACTTCGACAAAGCGGCAAGCCAAAACCCGACCATGTCTCAAATATAGGAGCAAACTCTTACAATGTAAAATGATTATTTCTTGTTAGTAATTATGCGTATTTTGTATTTATTTCTGCGACACTTTTTCCGTGGCCGTTGCTCAGGCGCACGATCCGCACACAGAACGAGACAATCGGGCAACGGATACCCCGCAGAGCCGGTCTTATCCCGACTACGCACGCTTAAGATAGGTTTTGAAAGATTGCCGACAGGATTCGGTAATGCTGCTTTTCTAAGATGATGTCCATCGGGAGGATTTGTCATGCAGCGTCGTTTACTTTTGCAAAGTGCCGGCATTTTGTCCGTCGGCGCCCATTCGATTTCTCAGGGCTTTGCCCAAACGGCAGAAGGCATTGCTTGGCGATACTTGTTGGTTTCAAACTATGGCTCCGTCACCGATGAAACCGTGCACGTCTATCGTTTCGACATGACGACCGGACAAACGCAATGGGTCAGCAGCCTCAAGGGTGTAGCCAATCCCCCGTTTATGATCGCCTCCAAAAACCGCGACTTCGTCTATACGGTCGGCGACACCGACAATTCGACGCCCACCGTCTATGCTCTGGCCTTTGATCGGGCAACCGGGCGCTTGCGTGTCGCATCCAAAACCTCCACCGTGGGCAGTCAACCTTTTTATGTGGCGCTCAGTCAAAACGAAAAGTTTGCCGTCACGGCCAACTACAAAGGCACAAGTATTTCCGTTGTCGGCATCGATCCCGACGGAACTTTGCGAGACGACTGTCACCTGATTTTTCACACAGGCTCCGGCCCGAGAATCAAGCGCCAGCCTCGAGCGCATCCGCACTGTGCGGTCACGTCTCCGGACGGCAAAGTCGTGGCCGTGCCCGATTTGGGCAACGACCGGGTGTATTTGTATGCCCTCGACGAGTCTCAGACAGACGCGCGCAGAGCGATTGATCTCAAAAAGAGCAGCTCGTACCAAATGGATGCGGGCACGGGGCCGCGTCATATCTGCTTTCACCCAAATGGAAAATATGCGTATCTTCTGAGCGAATTTTCCGGCCGCATCACGGTTTTTTCCTATCGCGACGCTCGGTTCACGCAAATTCAAAGCGTGATGAGCGATCCGTATGACGCCCAAGGCAGCGCCGACATTCATGTTTCGCCCGACGGGAAATTTTTGTATGCCACGCACCGACTGAAAAATGACGGAATTGTCGCATTTGCGGTTGATGAAAACAACGGTACATTAACCCGACTATTTGATCACCCCACCGAGAAGTTCCCAAGAGCGTTTACGTTTTCTCCCGACGGTCGATTTATCCTGGTCGCTTGCAGAGACGGAAACTGCATACAAGTTTTTGCGCGCGACACTGTGACAGGCAAACTCACCGACACCCATCGATCGATGACGCTACCCAAAGCCGCCTTTGCCCTTTTCATTTGACCCAAATGACAAAACCGCTCGAGTCCGACACCCGAGCGATTTTTGTATCCGAAAAAACTTTGGTGGTTAGGCCTTCTTGGCTTCGTCCACACGCAACGGCGGGAAGCTGTCCCACTGCTCGCACCCCGGACACTGCCACGCGAAGGTGTGTGCCAAAAAGCCGCAATGACGGCACTGGTAGCGGGCGTAGAGCTTGGACTGTTTGGCGGTAATGTCGGCCAAAAGCTTGGCTTGTTCGTCTCCGGGATTGGCCTTGCTCTTTAAGTTGCAAAGCACCGCAAATGTCGAAAGCGAGGGGCGCTTTTTCAATGCATCCGCCGCAAAGACCACAGCCTGCGCATCGCCCTCCCAAGAGGAGATGCGGGAAACGGCGGCCGTTAAAACGTCCACCGACCCCGTCTTGGCAAAGACGTCCTTTAAGAAGGTCAGCGCCGCTTGGCTGTCGGTTTCGGCCAACACGTCGCTCTTTTTGGCGGCAACCAACGGAACGTAAGCCGGTTTCACGGTCTCGATCGTCTTCCAAGCTTCCAAAGCCTGGGCGTTGTCGCCTGCTTGCAATGCCAAGTCGGCCTTCAAAGCCAAAGCACGCGGGTTTTCGGGATTGCTCTTTAAGGCGCTTTGCGTGTGTTCCAAAGCGCGCTGCATGTCCTGACCCTGGCGCGCGACCTGAGCCAATTCGCAATAGTAGTGGCTGATTTCCACATGCAAATCGCGCCCGAGTTTGGTCAAAATCTGCGCCGTGTCAATGGCTTTTTTCCATTCGCGTTCGGTGCAATAGATATGCATCAGGGCGTCTTGGGCTTCCAACTCGTGGCCCTTAAATTGAGCCAAGGCAACGTATGCCGATTCGGCTCTGTCGTACATGCCGGCTTTAAGATAATCCAAAGCGAGTTCGGACAAAGCCAAGGCGCGTTCGTTTTCGGGCAACTCGGCGCGGTTCACTAAAAAGTTATGAATACGAATGGCGCGATCGAACTGACCGCGACGACGGAAAAGATTGCCCAAGGCATGGTGCAATTCGATGGTTTCGGGATCGAGACGCACGACTTCGATAAACAAATCGATGGCCTTGTCGGGTTCGTCTGACAACAACAACGACAAGCCCTTGAAATAGTGATCGTCCAAGCCCTGCGTTTCCTGCTTGCGTTGACGGGCATCGAGCCCCCTCAACCACCAGCCCGACGCAAAGAGCAAGGGAACTGCAACCAAATACCAAAGTTCGAAATCCATCTTTTACAACCTTCTCGAATTCTTATTGTTTCTTATCCAAGCTTTCCAAAAGCTTGCGGGCGCGCAAAACGTCGTGCCAGCCCTTTTCTTTTTCAACCAAACTGCGAAGCAGATATGACGGGTGGTAGGACACAATCGTGGGTACGTCGCGTCCGGCAATATTGACCGTATACGTTTCGTTTCTCAGTTTGGAAACGGCCTCCATTCGCCCTAAAACACTTTGAATGGCAAAACTGCCCATCAGCAACAAGACCTTGGGCTCCAAAAGCTCCAACTGGCGTTTCAAAAAGTGCGAACACGCCTCGATCTCGTCGGGCTTGGGATTGCGGTTTTTGGGCGGGCGACACTTCAGTACATTGACAATGGCCACGTCTTTTTTGCGCGTCAACCCCACTGCTTCCAATATGGCCGTAAGCAACTGTCCGCTTTTACCCACAAAGGGAATGCCGGCGATATCTTCGTCGCGACCCGGCGCTTCGCCCACGATCACGATCGGGCAACCGGGTGCGCCGTCGGCCGTCACCGTATGGGTACGGTCGCTAGACATGGGGCATGCGTGACAGGCGTCCACCATCTTGGCAATCTCGTCCCACTGCGCCGTTTTGACTTTTTCAACCAATTGGAAATCGGCTTGCGCCAAAACGGGAGCCGGAGCCGCCACGGGCGCCGTGCGGGCAGCCGGTCTCGTATTGCGATTGGCAAGCGGACTGCGGGCATTGACCGGAATTGTTGCGGCAGGTCGAGCCGGCGGCGTCGCGGTGCTCGATACCGTCGGACGCACGACTGCCGTTTGGCCGTGCGCTTGACTTGCGGCGGCAGGCGCAGCTTTTGCGGACGCGACATCGTCCAACGGATCTTCTTCGCCACGAAGGATCCACTGCGGGCCGATATTCATCGCCTGCCAAATCAGACTTTGTTCACGCGTCAATGCCATGTGTGTTTTTCTTTGTTTGTTTCTTACTCGGAGACCAGAGTCAGGGTCATCAAAACCGCATCTTCCCTGCCCGTTTCGCACGGATAGTAATTGCGGCGTTTGCCCACTTCCACAAACCCGGCCGAACTATACATTTTACGCGCCCTTTCGTTACTTTCCCGAACTTCGAGATGCATGACGCGCGCCGCAGCCGTTTTCACCTGCGAAATCGCTTGTTTTAAAAGCGTTTTGCCGTAGCCGTTACCCTGATAAACGGGATCGACGGCAATTTCCAAGAGTTCGGCTTCGTCAATGACTTGCATAGTGACGGCGTAACCTAAGATCACGTTGTCAACGGTTGCCAACGTGAGTTGATAGCCGCCTGCCAACGCATCCTGAAAGTTGCGAATC
>JAUNOJ010000152.1:0-1836 GCA_030531135.1 Sutterellaceae bacterium
GCGGTCAATCCCAACGTGATTCGCCAATTGGAAGAGCGCGGTTGGATCGAAATCGTCGGTCACCGCGAAACGCCGGGGCGTCCGAGCTTGTTTGGTACGACCAAACAGTTTTTGGACGATCTGGGGATGAAGACCCTTTCCGACCTGCCGCCTTTGGCAGGCGAACTGCCCCAGCCCAAAGAATTCGAACTCAATTTCGGCACGCCCGAAGACAAGACCGAGGATAACAAAAAGGATAAGGCCCCTGAAAACGCATCCCACGAACAGGATGCAACAACGCCCGAGTCTCTTTCCGAGGTCGAGGCTACAGAAATGAAACAAACAGACAATCGACAGCCCAACGACGTGACCGTTGCGGCCGACCAACCCCAAGAAGACAAATAGACAGTTTATGACGGCTAAAAAGACGACCATCGAAGAAAATTTGACAGACGTTGCTCCCGAAACCCCGGCCAAGCCGCGCGCTCGTCGCACGGTAAAGCGCGTCAAGGTTGAAGACTCTGCAAGCGTAACGGCTCAAGCGCAGGAAGTCGTGTCCGCGGCTGACGGCGCCACAACCGACAAGCCCGTGAGAAAGCGTGCCGTGCGCAGAATCAAGGCCGTGACCGACGTCGTTGCCGAGCCTGTCAAGCTTGAAGAACCGGTCAAGCCCAAGCGTACGCGCAAAACCAAGACGGCAGACGTTGTCGAGGTCGCAACTTCCGCAGACGCGCCGATCGAAGTCGCCAAGCCCAAACGTACGCGTAAAACCAAGGTTGCTGAAGTTGCACAGGAATCGGCACCGGTCCAAGCAACTGTCGAAGTCGCCAAGCCCAAACGCGCTCGCAAAACCAAGGTGACGGAAGTCGTCGAAACAGCTGCGCCTGTTGAAGCTGTCGTCGAAGGGACCAAGCCGAAGCGCACCCGCAAGACAAAGGTTGCCGAACCGGTTGAAGCAGTGACCGAAGATAAAACCGCAGTCGTCAAACCCAAACGTGTCACCCGTGCCAAAAAGATTGCGGAAGTTGCGCCCGTGGAAATCGCTTCCGTAGAGCCCGTCATTGAAGAGACGGCAAAGCCCAAGCGCATACGCCGTACGAAAAAAGTCGATGCCGTCGTTGAAGTCAAGACAGAACTTCCCGTTGAAGAAACGCCGGCGACAACCGAGTCGGCGCCTGTCGTCAAGCGTGTGCGTCGCACCAAGAAAGCCGTTGAAGCCGTTCAAGAAGTTGCAGTTGTCGAAGCGCCGGTTGAAAAACCCAAGCGCACGCGTCAAACCAAAAAGATGGAAGTTGCCGAAGTTGCACCGGTTGCGTTGCAAGAGCCGGCAGCAGAAATCGTTGCGACCGAAGCCGGTGAGCGCAGTGAAAAGTCGCGTCGCGTCAAGCGCTCTCCGGTGATGCGTTTGCGCAGCAACGGACGCAAGCCCGCGCAAAAAACGCAGCCTGAAGCCAAAGCCGAAGTCAAAACGGAATTTGACTTTGATGCCATGCCGACCGATACGACAGCCGTGGACGGCTCGATGCTTTCGACCGAACTCTTTGACGCCAAGGTCGTGCAACGCGGCAAGGCAGCCAAAAAGCGCGAAGAGGTGAGCCAAAGCGAAAAACTGCACAAGGTTCTGGCCGATGCCGGTTTGGGCAGCCGCCGCGATATGGAGCAGTTGATTCTCGAAGGCCGTATCACGGTCAACGCCACGCCCGCTTATTTGGGGCAGCGCGTTATGCCCGGCGACATCGTCCGTTTGAACGGTCGCGTCGTCAAGCGCATGCAGTCTTTGGGCGGCAACCAAAAGGCGCCGCGCGTGTTGGTCTACCATAAGCCTGCCGGCGAAATCGTCAGCATGGACGATCCGCA
>JAUNOJ010000152.1:1936-4781 GCA_030531135.1 Sutterellaceae bacterium
GCGTGTTGGTCTACCATAAGCCTGCCGGCGAAATCGTCAGCATGGACGATCCGCAGGGACGTCGAAGCGTTTTTGACGGTTTGCCCAAGGTTTCGAGCGGTCGTTGGATTGCCGTGGGTCGTTTGGACTACAACACCGAAGGGCTTTTGCTCTTTACCACAAGCGGCACGCTTGCCAATCGCCTGATGCACCCGCGCTACCAAATCGAGCGAGAATATCTGGTGCGTGCGGCAGGGCTTTTGACCGAAGAAGGCAAAACGGCATTGACGACCGAAGTGATGCTCGAAGACGGGCCGGCCGCATTTTCCATGCTCGAAGAAAAGGGTGGCGACAACATCAACCGCTGGTATTTGGTTCGCATCAGCGAAGGTCGCAACCGCGAAGTGCGTCGTATGTTTGCCGCTGTGGGGCTCACGGTTTCGCGCTTGATTCGCGTGCGTTACGGCGCCGTGAAGTTGCCGGGCGATTTGCCCCGAGGCCAATACACGGAACTCAAACCGGGCTGGGTCGAAGCCTGGATGTCGGACTTAAAGGCCCAGGAAGAAAAGTTGGCCGCCAAGGGTGGCGACAAACACGCTTCTCGCAAGCCCTATGACAAAAACGGCAAGAGCCGTTCGGGTAACGCCAACAAGAGCTATAAGATTTCGGGCGGACGTTACGACGCCGATCGCAATTCCGGAAAATCTTCGGGCAAGGGACGCGATCGCTCTTCGGGACGCTCTTGGCAGCCCGATCCGATGACAAGTACCGTCAACTACATCCAAAACGGGATGTTGGGTGCGGCCGATCACGCCTACGGCAAGCAACTTGCGCGCCAAGGTCAAACTTCGGTGCCGGGCTCCTTTAAAGGACGCAGTTCCGGGAACAAAAAGCGCGGCAATTTCTCCAAAAATCGCCGATAAGACGAAGAAAATATCGGGCGTTGATCGGTGCTTGCGCACAAAGTGTTGTCAAGCATCGAACAAAGCCCGAAAAAGGCGTCGAAAAAGCGTGTTTTTCTCTTGTTTTTCAAGGGCTTAGGCCGTATAATGCGGGCAACCGACAAAAGTCTGATTTGCTTTGAACGGAAAGCGAATCGATTTTTGTCGCCTTTCTACTGCCCGTTTACAGGATGAAAATTCTGTTCGGGTGCCCTGTTTCAAAGGGTGAGGGATGGGCATATGCCCATTTTTTTTTATTATTTGTCAGGTTTCCTCTAGGAATTCATGCTCAAAAGCACAGCTGAAATTATTGAACTTGTCGAGACCACCGTCGAAGGTCTCGGTTTCGAATTCGTCGAATTCGAACGCCTACCGCGCGGCATGATGCGCGTGACGATCGACAGCACGGCCGCTGGCGGCGTGTCTGTCAACGATTGCGAAATGGTGAGCGATCAGGTCACGCATCTTTTCACGGTCGAAGGCATCGAATACGATCGCCTCGAAGTTTCGAGTCCCGGGGTCGAACGCCCCTTGAAGCGCGTTCGCGATTGGCGTCGTTTCGTCGGTCAATTGGCTCATGTCGAGCTCTACGAACCGATGCATGCCGAAGGTTTCCCCGAAGCCGGTCGCCGCAAGTTGGACGGCCGCATCCTCGGTGTCGAGGGTGACGAAGGCATGGAAACGATCAAGTTCTCGTTTGAGGAAATCGAAGTTGCCAAGACGCCGAGTCAAGCCGCTCGCGCCAAGGCCGCCAAGACCAAAAAGGTCAAGGCCGAACCCATTGAAGTCTCGTTTGCGTTTAACGACGTGGATCGAGCCAACCTGATTGCACAATTGGACTTTAAAGGAAAGCAGAAATGAGCCGTGAAATGCTCGAAATGGTCGACGTACTGGCCAATGAAAAAAATGTAGCGAAGTCTGCCGTTTTCGGCGTACTTGAAACGGCTCTGGCAAGCGCCGTCAAAAAGGCCCAGTTTCCGGGCGAAGATGCCGACGTGATCGTTTCCGTCAACCAGACGACGGGCGATTGGACGGCCACGCGCCGCTGGGTGGTCGTGAGCGACGACGCAGGTCTTCAGCAGCCCGACCGCGAAGAAATGTACTCCGACGTCGTCGAAGACTATCCGGATATTCAGGTGGGCGACTTTATCGAAAAGCCCATCGAAAACATCAACACCTCGGGTCGCCGCTTTGCTCAGGACGCCAAGCAGGTGATTTTGCAGCGCTTGCGCGACGCAGAACGCGAACAGATTCTCAACGAATTCCTGGCGCGCGAAGAAAAGATCGTCAGCGGCCAAGTCAAGCGCATGGACAAAGAAGGCGCCTTGATCGAAATCGGTCGTTTGGAAGCCCGTTTGCCGCGCTCG
Organism: Sutterellaceae bacterium; assembly: GCA_030531135.1. Classification (GTDB taxonomy): domain Bacteria; phylum Pseudomonadota; class Gammaproteobacteria; order Burkholderiales; family Burkholderiaceae_F; genus Duodenibacillus. The sequence goes on from JAUNOJ010000152.1 coordinate 4,224, forward strand.
GAAATGATTCCGCGCGAAAACTTGCGCGGCACCGACCGCGTGCGCGCCTATGTGTTGCGTGTGGACGAAACGCCCAAGGGCAAGCAGGTGATTTTGTCTCGCTCCTGCCCGCAATTCTTGCAGAAGCTTTTTGAACTCGAAGTGCCCGAAATCGAAGAAGGCGTCGTCGAAATCAAGGCAGCCGCCCGCGATCCGGGTTCCCGTGCCAAGATCGCCGTTTTCAGCCGCGACAAACGTATCGAACCCGTGGGTACCTGCATCGGTATCCGCGGCTCGCGCGTGACGGCCGTCACCAACGAATTGGCCGGCGAACGCATCGACGTCGTGCGTTGGGACGAAAATCCCGTGCAGTACATCGTCGAAGCCTTAAAGCCTGCTAAAGTCAGCAAGGTTGTGGCCGACGAAGATGCTCACTCCATGGACGTGACGGTCGACGAAGAAAACTTGGCCATCGCCATCGGTCGCGCCGGTCAGAACGTGCGTTTGGCCACCGAATTGACCGGTTGGCAGATCAACATCATGACGGCCGAAGAAGCCAGCAAGAAGCAGGAAGAAGAA
>JAUNOJ010000153.1 GCA_030531135.1 Sutterellaceae bacterium
CAGTGGGCGGGATTCGTACGCTGTACTTTTTGTATCGGATCGGCGGACGGTTTCTTTTTGCGATTTCTTTGTGGCCGGTCGTGGTGTTCTATTGGGCGTTGCTTCCCAATGCCCGACGAGCAAGCATGAATTATCTGCTGCATGCATACCGATACGGGTTTTTGAAAACCAAGCCCGATCAGTGGACGGTGCTGAGACACTTGTTTCATTTTGCCGACACGATTCTCGACAAGGTCTTGTCGGTAGCGGGACACTTTACCGACAACGACTTGGCCGTGACAGGCAGAGAGACTCTGTTGGCCGACGATCGAGGTGCGGTGATCGTCACTACCCACACCGGCTGTTTGGAATTGTGCCAGGCGCTCACGGCCGATCCGTCTCGTTTGTATATCTTGACGCACACCAAGCATGCCGAGAAATTCAACAGCGTCTTGGCGCGCATCAATCCGAGTTTTGTCGTCAATCACTTGGAGGTGACGCAACTGTCGCCGGCCGAAGCCATTGCGCTGTCGGACACCGTTGCTAAGGGAGGTTTTTTGGTGATTGCGGGCGATCGCGTGCCGGTGGCGTCCGAGGCCGTGACTTATACCGAATTTTTGGGTGAAAAAGCGCCGTTTCCTTCGGGCCCCGCACTTTTGGCGATGCTCTTGCAATGCCCTTTGTGGTCGATGATTTGTACGCGAAACGTCAAAGGGGCGCCGCAACGCTATCGTTTGAATTTCTGCAAGCTCTGGGAGCCGCAACCGATCGGTCGTGCGGCAAGACAGGCCTATTTCCAAGATGTGGCGGATCGCTTTGCCAAAGAGTTGGAAGTGCAATTGGCGCAAGCGCCCTTGGACTGGTTCAATTTCTTTGATTTTTGGGGACAGAAACCCAAATCCGAGGGGCGCTCGAGATGAGAACTTTTGTACGCTTAACGGTTGTTTTCGGCTGGCTGGTGACGCTTTCGTGTTCTGCCTTTGCATTGAATCTCGGCGATATTCAAAAAGAACTTTCGGATGCCGATGTCATTTCGGCTCGCTTTGAAATGATCAAACGATCGCAGGTCGTCGGCGTTCCTTTGCTCTCCCAAGGGAAGGTGGTGCTTGTGCGCGACAAAGGCTTGTTGTGGACAATGACCGATCCCTTTGCAGAAACGTTGGGGTTTTCCGAAAAAAAACGCGGACGCACCGATGACCTCGGACGTTGGCAAGTCGAGGAAAACAAGACGCTCGGCATCGTGACGGAAACGATGGACAAGGTTCTCAAGGGTGATTTTGCCTTTTTATCCGATCGTTTTTTCATCGAAATCGACGGCAGTAGAGAAAATTGGCGAGTCTTGGCAACGCCTAAGGCGGGCAACGCCAAGGAGTGGATTTCCGAAGTTTTGGTGACGGGCGCTCGGCACATATCCCGTGTTCAGATCGTGATGAAGGATGCAACGGTGACCGAGATCATTTTTGAGGATGCCAAGGACAACCCCGAAATCAACGAAGACGATCGTCGTCTTTTGGAGGGCTTGCAGTGAAGCCGTCGATTCGTTTTGCTCAAGTTCTTTGGGTAGGTGTCATTGTCGTATTGATCGGTCTGTGTGCTTGGCGTTTTGACGGGACATTGATACAGACCGATGTCAGAGCGCTTTTGCCGCAAGAAGAGCGCACGCAAACGGCTTCCGACGTTTTGACGCGCATTGCCGATACGGCGGCGCAAAATCTTTTTGTGTTGGTCAGAGCCGCAGAGGACGGTCAGACCGAGACTTTGGCGCAAAGTGTGCAAACGGCGCTGAAAACCGGCGGTCTGGACGTGCAAAAAAACGATGCCGGCGAGCTTGCCCGCTCGGTTGCGTCGCTAATGCCTTATCGAGAAAATTTCATCTCGCAAGACTCGCTTGTCTGGCTTGAGCAAGCAACGGATAATGCCATCGCCAATCGTGCCTTGAAAAATCTTTACCGACCGATATCCGCGGATGTCGTTTCGTGGGAAAACGATCCGTTGGGGCTTTTTTCGGAACGTTTTCGAGAAACCTTTTTGGACGGTCGTTTTTCGTTGCGCGGCGACTTTGTCACGGTAGCCGACAGGGAAGATGCTAATCGACCGTGGGTTTTGCTTACCGTGCGGGTGAAGTCGGCGTTGCAGTTGGGCGGATTGTCCGTGACCGACGTGCTGACGCAGGCACGTGTGCAGGCAAGCGAGAAATTTGTCGGCAGTGAAATTTTGGCTTCGGGACTGGCTTTGATCTCGGAAGCCGCAACAGGACAGGCTTCCCGAGAGTCGAGCATGATCGGCTGCGTTTCGGCTGCGGCTTTGGCACTTTTCATCATTGTTTTTCTGCGCTCTTTTTCGGCAGTGGGAATCGTGCTCGGTACGCTGGCAATGAGTTTTGCCGTGGCTTTCAGCGTCGTCTGGTTGACCTTCGGCGGCATTCATTTGATCACTGTCGTTTTCGGCATGACCTTACTCGGTGTCGCGGCCGATTACGTGTTTCATTACCTGACGGAACTTTTTGAAAGTACAAGCTGTTTTGAGGCGAGAAACGCTTTGGCAAAGGGCTTGACGGTGTCTTTGGTCTCGTCGGTTGCCGGATATGCCGTGATGCTTTTTATTCCGATGCCGAGCCTGCAGCAAATGGCGCTTTTTTGCATGTCAGGTCTGACATCGGCTTGGCTTTGCGTACTTTTGATTCTGCCGAGTGTTTCGCGTGTGCGCTCGATGCCGCCGTTGACACGTCGTTGGACGATATGGCTCAAAGGTCTTTTAATCGTTAAAACGACATGCTGTAAGGCGATTGTTTTGGGTGTCGTTGCACTTGTGGCCACTACGGGAATGATGCGTTTGACGACAACGGACGAACTGCGTCTGTTGACGAAGTTGCCGGAAAACTTGCAGATCGAACAGCAACACGTGGCGCAAATCTTGGCGCCCGAAAGTCCGGCACAATTTTTTGTGGTGCGGGCAAGCACGAGCGACGCTGTCATCGGGAGCGTTCAAGCGCTGATTGCAGAGTTGAAAAAGGCCCAAAGCGACGGCACGATTGCCGGTTTTCGCACCGGATTGGGAATGTTGACAAGTAGCGCCGAGCAGCTGAAAACTTATCGGCTGGTCCATGCGGCAAATGCCCGTGCCCGCGAATTGGTCGAACAAAAGCTGTCTACGCAAGTCAAAGCTGCTTTGCCGACACAGGAAAAAGTACTTAACATCGGCACTTGGCTGAAAATGCCGATGGCCCAACCGATGCAAAGTTTCTGGATCGATCAAAATCAGGCGCTTGTGATGCTCTCGGGCGTGACACCTGCCTCACTTGCCAAACTGGAAGCGATCGGAAAGGCGTTGACGCATGTCGAGTTCGTGAATACAACCGGAGAGATTTCGGCATCTTTGGCCGTTTGGCGCGATCTTGTTGCAAAGATTTTGTTCGTGGCTTTTGCCGCTATGGCTGTGATTTTGTTTGCCATCTACAAAAAACAAAGTTTGCGAATGTTGGTTCCATCGGCTTTCGGCATTTTGGTAACGCTCGGTATCGTCGGTTGGCTGAACATTCCGTTTTCGTTATTCACTGTCTTGCCCTTGATTTTGCTTTTGGCCTTGGGTGTCGATTATTCGGTCCTGCTTTATTCGCGCACCTCGAACACGACGGTGCATCTGTCCGTGTTTTTGGCCGCGATCAGTACAATACTTTCATTCGGCCTGTTGTCTTTTTCCGCTACGCCGGCGTTGCATTATTTCGGCATAACGCTTTGGGTGGGGATAGCCGCAGTTTGGGGGATTACGATGGTGATGAGGCCGCAGAAAAGGGTGGAATAGAATTATCGATTTGTTTTGTGAGGATATTTATGAAAAAACAACTTTTGACTGCCGCTTTGATTTCTTTGGCTGCCGTGCCCGCATTGGCTGCCGAGATGCAGGTTTTGCCGCAAAAGCCTTTTGTTTGCGAGTTGTCTATGGACAATGCCCGTGTTGTCGTGATTGACTCTGCCCTGCGCTTTAACTGGCAGGTGACGGAAGATACGAAAGGCAAAATGAAATTGCGCTACAGCAAGGGCAGTAAGTTTTATGCCGATATAGAAGTAGTTTATACGCAAAAGAACTTCCGCATCAACTACGTCGAATCCTACGGCCTGGGCTATGAAAAGAAGGGGGCGGGAGCTGTCATTCATCGCAACTACAACCGTTGGATTCGCAATTTGGACAAAGAGATTTCCTTGCGTTCCAGCGCCGCTTGTTTGAAGAAGTAGTCTTGCACGCGTTGCGATTTTTTCGAACGCATGACACAAAAATCCCGAGTCAAATCGGGATTTTTGCTAGATTAAGTTACGAAACGGCAGGTTGCCGTATTCTTGTCAGATTTTGTCTTCAAAAGCATGGGGTACTTGCCGCTTTCTGTCACCGATTTCTACAAAGTTCCGTTTCGTTTTAGTCGCAAAGATCGCTAAAATAACTTCTTTATGAGTAGTTTGGCCTAGTGGGGCCGAATTTATCCTTTTTCACACGATGATTTTTCGAAGACTTTTTGTCAATGAGCTGGCAAGCAGCGCGGGAGCAGTGTTCACCGTGCTCTTTTCTATCGTTCTGACGATAGGGCTTGTGACGATATTGGGACAAGCTGCGGGCGGCTCGGTCGACTCGCGCTCGGTCTTCGAATTGATGGCCTATTCGTCGTTGACAAACCTTCCGATTTTGTTGTCCTTGTCTCTTTTTATCGCCACGTTGATGGTGATGATTCGCAGTTGGCAGGATAGCGAAATGGTCGTTTGGTTCAGT
>JAUNOJ010000154.1 GCA_030531135.1 Sutterellaceae bacterium
GCTTGCACACGGCTCTTGATATTGAGCTTGCGCAAGACGCTTTGCACATGAACTTTTACGGTCGATTCGGCTAAATCGAGCGCACGAGCAATTTCTTTGTTGGAAACGCCGCGAGCCAACCAGGCCAAAGTCTGACGTTCGCGCGGCGTCAAAGATTCCACGTCGGGAGCCATAGCCGCCGGTGCATGGAAATTGTCGCGACGCAACTTCATCACGAGCTTGCTAGTCATTTCAGGAGAAATCACCGAGTCGCCGTTGACGGCATGGCGAATGCTTTGCAACAAGAAGTCGGCATCGATCTTTTTGAGAAGATAGCCGCGAGCGCCCAAGCGCATGCATTCGGCCAAATCGTCGCCGTCTTCGCTCACGGTAAGCATCAAAACGGCCATGTTGGGATCGTAGCCCAAAATCTGAGCCAAAGCTTCGTGCCCATTCATCGTGGGCATATCGAGGTCGAGCAAAACCAAATCGGGGCGCACCTGTTCGACGAGCTTCACGCCCTCCAAACCGTCGGCAGCTTCGCCCACAATTTCAAAATCGTTTTGACGCGATAACAATGCCTTCAAACCGCTGCGAAACAACGTATGGTCATCAACCAAAACGATGCGAATCTTGCGGTTGAGGTCTTGGGGTTCGACGTTCATCATTCTGTCGTCCTAGAAAATGGATTCTGGGGAGCTTCCAAAGGCGCCTGCGTCAAGAAAACGCAAGCGCTCTTTTCACGCGCTGCGAAACCAGTCGATTAAGCGTGCGCCTGATCGGCGGGTTGTTCACCGGCGGCAGCCTGTTCCTGCTGAGCCTGCTTTTGAGCAAGGCGCTGCTGATACAAAGCTTCGAAGTTGACTTCGGGCAAGTGCACGGGCGGCAAACCGGTACGATTGATCAAGTCGGCCAAGTTGGCGCGCAAGTACGGGTAGCAGATATTGGGGCACACGACGTTGGCAATGTGCTGAACGCCTTCTGCCGGAATATTGCGCATTTCGAAAATACCGGCCTGTTTACCTTCGACCAAGAACATCGCACGATCCTTCACAGACACGGTAATGGTGCCGCGTACAACGACTTCATAGGTATTTTCCACGGGCAAAGCACGGTTGGAAACTTCGAACTGAATGTCGACATTGGGCTGTTCGTCGGGCGCCTGCATAAAAATTTCGGGCGCATTGGGCATTTCGAGCGATGCATCCTTCAGGTAGCAGCGAACGAGTTGGAAAAACGGATCGGTGTTCTGCTGAGCCTGTTCCGGAGCCTGTGCATTCTGATTTTCTTCAGCCATTTGTATATTTTCCGTAAAAAAGGGATTGAGTAAACGTTACAGTGAAAACCTACGCTCGAACGTATTATCGAGTGAAGGGCAAAGAGGCGCGTCGCCAAGCGTTCAAACCGCCTTGCAAAATGTACACCTCTTTAAAACCTAAGCCGCGCAACAAGGGGCTGGCCATACGGGAACGACGCCCGTCTTCGTCGACCAAGAGCACCGGCTTGGTCTTGTCGATCTTTTCGAATTCATGATGAATGCGATCGGCCGGAATATTCACCGAGCGAGCAATGCATTCTTTCTTGAAATCCTTAGGATTGCGCAAATCGACGATTTGAGCACCCTTGTGGTTGATGAGTTCGGTAGCCGAGCTATTGTCGATTTCCGGACCATAACGGCGCTTGGCGATATAGGGCGAAATCAACGTCACGGCACACACTAAAATGATGGCCAGCAACAAAATGTTGTCAATCAAAAATTGCGACACGATACGTTTCCAACTTAAGTCTATGTAAACAACTCTCACAAGTGTTCTTGTTCGAGTCAATCCAAGCATTATAGAATGTTGAGATTATTTGCACGCTGAATTTTTGAATAATTCGATCAACCATTTCGTTTTCCCTTTGTCGAGGATGTCTAACCGATTTCGATACATGCTTTTCTCGGCGGCCGCTTCGGTTGCCCTAGTCTCGGTCGCAGTGCCTGCGCCCGAGGCCTTTGCGCAGACAAAATCGGCCAAAGAAAAAAGTTCTCTGCAAAAGGAGCAGCGCGACATCAAGGGGCAAATCTCCACGATCAAAAAAGACATTTCGCAAAAAGAAAAGCGCGTCGACAATGCCAACAGCGCATTGCGAGAGTCTGAAAAGGCCATTTCCAGCAGCAATCGTACGCTCAAAGAACTCGGAGAAAAGAAAACGGCCGTCGAAAATCAGCTCTCCGACTTAAAACGCGAAGCCGACATCGTCAGCATGCATGTCAACGAAGCCGAAGATTTGGTGAGCGTCATCAGTCAGGCGCAATTTGCCAATTCCAGACGACACCCGTGGCAAGCGGCCATTTCGGGAAAAAATCCCAACGACATTACGCGTATGTCGGCCATTTTGAGTTATATGGCCAAAGAACAGGATCGTACGATCGACAACTTGGCCAATCGACGCAAAAACATCGAAGCCGTGACCGAAAAAACCAATGCCACGCAAAAAGAATTGGTCAAAATCGAGTCCGATGAACAACAGAATCGCAAAAAACTCGAGCAGGAAAAATCGCGTCGCGAATTGGCGTTGAACGAACTGAAAAAAGAACTCAACACCCAACGCGAGCGCTATGAGCAGTTGGTGAAAAACGACAAGCAGCTGACCAATCTCATTGCCAGCATCGACAAGCAAATTGCCGCTGCGCAGGCCGCAGCCAAGGAAAGAGCCCGAAAAGAAGCCGCCGCTCGCAAGAAAGCAGAAGAACAACGTCGCAAAAAAGATACGGCCAAATCGACGACAAAATCACCGACCAAAGACGCTCGCCAGACCGCTCAGGCACCGATTGCAGGCGATTTCGGCAAATTGCGCGGCAAACTTACAATGCCGACACGCGGCCAAGTGGTGGCGCGTTTCGGTCAAAAACGTGAGGGAGCTGCATCCGATCTTTCTTGGCGCGGCCTGTTGATTCGTGCCAAACAAGGCCAAAATGTGGTGGCAACGGCTGCCGGAACCGTCGTTTTTTCGGACTGGATGCGCGGCTTCGGCAACTTATTGATTCTCGATCACGGCTCCAACTACCTGTCGGTTTACGCCAACAACGAAACGCTTTACAAATCGGTCGGCCAGGCCGTGAAACAAGGTGAAACGATTGCCAGCGTCGGTCAGTCGGGCGGCGAGGACTCTCCTGGCCTATACTTTGAACTTCGCTATAAAGGCAAGCCTTTTGATCCTGCTCGGTGGATCGCCAAAAACTAATTTTTCGAAACGCTATGAAACATTTGTCTCGTGTTGCGGCATTGATGGCCGCCAGTTTTTCTGCCGGATTGATCCTGTCGGTGAGCATTGCCGCTTCAGCTGACGAAGACGATCCGCACAAACTGCCCTTGGAAGATATCGAGCTTTTTGCCGACGTTTTCGGCTCGATCAAAAACTACTATGTCGACGAAGTCTCCGATAGCAAACTCATTGAAAATGCCATCAAAGGCATGGTCGAGGGACTCGATCCGCATTCGTCGTATCTCGATTTCAAAGCCTTTCAGGACATGGAAGAAAGCACGATGGGCGAATTCGGTGGTTTGGGCATCGAAGTGACCAAAGACCCTTCGGGCGTACGCGTGATTTCTCCCATTGACGATACACCGGCCGCTCGCGCCGGTGTCATGGCCGGTGATTTGATCATCAAAATCGACGACAAATCCACAGCTGACCTAAGTTTGAACGAAAACGTCAAACTCATGCGCGGCAAGCCCAAGACTTCCATTGTCTTGACGATTGCTCGCAAAGGCGTTGCCAAACCCGTCGTCATCAAGCTGATGCGCGACATCATCAAGATTCGCTCGGTCAAGTCCAAAGAGTTGCCCGACGGTTTGGGCTACATCCGTATTTCCCAATTCCAGGAAAGAACGGCAACGGACGTTGCGCAAGCCATTGAAGACCTCAACGCCAAAAAACATGTCAAGGGTATCGTTTTGGATTTGCGCAACAACCCGGGCGGTCTTTTGAATGCCGCCATCGGCGTTTCCGCAGCTTTCCTGCCTAAGGACGAACTGGTCGTATCGACTCGCGGTCGCAATGCCGAAGACGAGCGCAAATTCACGGCAAGCCTTAGCGACTACGCCACCTCCAAAGGCTACAAAGACAATATCGCCACATTGCCTGCCGTCGCAAAAACGGTCCCTGTTGTCGTTTTGATTAATTCGGCTTCGGCTTCGGCTTCCGAAATCGTTGCCGGCGCTCTGCAAGACCACAAACGCGCCGTCATCATGGGCACGCGCTCTTTCGGCAAGGGCAGCGTTCAGACAATCATGCCTTTGCGCATGCACAAAGACGAAACGACCGGCATCAAGATTACGACAGCTCGCTATTACACGCCCTCGGGTCGAACCATTCAAGCCAAGGGGATTACGCCCGATATTGCCGTCGACGACACGCCTGAAGGCAATTACCCGTCCTTTACCGTGCGAGAAGCCGACTTGGCTCACCACATCGAAGTCGATGACAAAGATGCCAAGGGCAAGAAAACCGACAAAAAGACCGAGGCCGACGACTTCGATGCAATGAGCGAGGAAGACGCCAAGATGCCGACGTTGCGCTACGTCTTCGGTGACGAAAAAGATTTCCCGTTACAACAGGCTCAGGCTCAGCTTTTGGGTAAAAAAGTCATTACGCACGAAGAAACGCAGGCCAAGTTAAAGGCGCAACGCGAAAAGGAAAAGGCTGAAAAAGCCAAAGCCGACAAAGCGCAGAATAAAAAGAACGAAGGCAACAAGTAATTGACGACAAC
>JAUNOJ010000002.1 GCA_030531135.1 Sutterellaceae bacterium
GTATCGGAGTTTTAATGATGACTGTACGCACCGTTGTCTTGGTTTTGCTGAGTATTTTTGCCGCGATCTTTCTGATCCTCAATTGGCAGGGGATTACGGCACCCGTGCCCGTCAATTTGTTGTTTAAGTCTACCGAAGCCCCTCTGGGGTTGATTCTGTTGGTGGTCTTGGGCGTACTGTGGTGCGTGGGCATCGTTTGGGCTTTGATGCAGCAAGCCTCCACCTTGGTGGAAATTCGTCGCGCCTATAAGGAAGCCAGCGCCAATAAGAATTTGGCCGATCATGCCGAAGTCTCTCGCATCGAACAGGTGAAGACCGCCATGCAGGGCGAATTCCAAGCGTTCCAGACCAAGTTGTTGGAAGCCGTGCAGCAGACGAAAGCTACGACCGAAAAGTCCGTGACCGACACCGATGCGCGCATCGCCGCATTGGAAAAAACGATTGATCGCTTGGAAAAGACGGTTGTCAAGATGGCAGATCAGGTGGGCGTAATTCCTGTGCCGGAAGTCCCGCCGCAACCGCAAAAGAAAGGCTTTTTCGGTTTCCTGAGTTCTCCCGTCGAAGAAAAGCACGAAATCAAACCGGAACCCAAGCCCGAGCCGGTCGTTGAAGTCGCAAAGGCGCCCGAAGTCGCAGCCGAAACGCCGGCATTGCCTCAAACAAATACCCCCGCCGAGACGCCTGACGTCAAAGACGAGCAACCCAAGCAGGGGATTTTGAAGAAGTTCTTCTCCGCTTAAGTTCGCGAAGAAGAACTCAAAAAATTACATTTGCCAATCAGAGCGCGTGATAAGAAGTCACGCGCTCTACTTCTTCTTTGGCGCCCAAGAAAACGGCAACGCGCTGATGCAGTTTTTCAGGTGCGATTTCAAGGATGCGTTCGTGTCCGTTGGTGGCGGCGGCACCGGCCTGTTCCATCAAAAAGCTCATGGGGTTGGCTTCGTACATCAAACGAAGTTTGCCGGGCTTTGCGGGATCGCGATTGTCTTTGGGGTACATGAAGATACCGCCGCGACACAAAATGCGATGCACTTCGGCCACCATGGCGGCAATCCAGCGCATGTTGAAATCCTTGCCGCGAACGCCGGTAGTGCCTTCCAACAGCTCTGCAATGTAGCGCTTGACCGGTTCTTCCCAGTGACGCATGTTCGAGCAGTTGATGGCAAATTCCTTGGCAGCTTCGGCAACGGAAACGACAGGCGTGGTCAACACATAGCTGTCGGTGTCTGGATCGAGCGTAAACATCACCACACCGCGCCCCAAGGTCATTACCAACTGCGTCTGCGGTCCGTAGATGACGTAGCCCGCACAGACCTGGCGAGAGCCAGGTTGCAGGAAGTCGGCATCGCACGGCGCCGTTGCATCTTCGTGCGGATTGGGCAGAATCGAGAAGATGGTGCCGATCGAAACGTTGATGTCGATGTTGCTAGAGCCGTCCAACGGGTCAAAGCAGATCAAATAGGGGCGGCGCTTGGAAGTGTCTTCGGGCAACAGGCTGTGATCCATTTCTTCGCTGGCACATGCTGCCACGACATCGGTGGCAAACACGCCCTTGACCATCAAATCGTTGGAGATGACGTCCAATTTCTTCTGGTCTTCGCCCTGCACGTTTTCGGTGCCGGCCATGCCCAAGACGCCGGCTAAGGCACCTTTGGAGACTTCATAGCTGATTTCTTTGCAGATGTCGGAAACGCCGGTGACGAGTTTTGCCAACTCGGCGGGCATGCCGTATTCCTGCTGTTCGTTTTCCAGCCACTGCGATAAAGATTGGTATTGCATAGTGAATCGATGCTCCAAACGATTAGTTGTTCTTCAATGCTTTCAAGACGATTTCGCGCACACCCTTGGAGAGGTTTTCGGTTTCGGCAACCTTCTTTAAAGCGGCATACATCATGCGGGCGCGATCCGGGGTATAGCGGCGCCAGTTGTCCAAGCAACGCGCCAGACGTGCGGCCACGTGCGGGTTGATGGCATCGAGTTTCAGCACCGTTTCCGTCCAGAACGCATAGCCCGAACCGTCGGTTTTGTGGAATTCGGCCGGGTTGTTGTTGCAGAACTGCAAAATCAACGCATAGACGTTGTTGGGGTTGGCCCAGGAGAAGATGTCGTACTGCGTGAGCATCTTGATTCTGTCCACGACCGGGCACTCGCCCGGGAAGGCGGCAGCGGTTGCCTGCACCGTAAACCACTTGTTGATCAACAAGGGTTCGTCGGCCCACATCTGTCCTGCGGCATTTAAAACGTCGATCTTGGCCGGAGACTGCGTGTTGACAATGGCGGTCAAGGCAGCCAAACGGTCGGTAAGGTTGTCGGCCGAGTCGAACTGATCGCGTGTGGACAACAGAGCCTTGGCGTTGCCGCCGGCCATCCAGTACACCAATGCAAGGTTTTTGAGTGCGCGCTTACCGGCTTCTTCGTGGCTGGCCACAAAGCCCAAGGGGGCGATGTTGCGCATAAAGACGGTGGCAAGATCTTGACTGAAGCGTTTTCCCACGGCTTCCATCACGAAGTGGCGTGCACGACGAACGCTGTCCGGATTGATCAAAGCACGGCGACGGGCAATGGCGTTTTCGCTCGGCAACTGCAAAACGGCGGCGCGGTACATCGGCGAGAGATGTTCGTCGGCAAGAATGCCGATGAAGGCGTCCATCAAATCGTCGGAAACGTCAGCCGTCATTCCGAGTTCGTACTGATCGGCAACTTCGTTTAACACGTCCAAAGCCAAACGCTCGAAGGCTTCGGCACGGTTAAATGCGTCCGAGTCGTGCATGGCCAAGAAGCGCAATTCGTCGCGTGTGTAGCTGTAGTCGAAAATGACCGGAGCCGAAAAATCGCGACCGATGGAAATCACCGGATTTTCGGCAATGCCGGTGAAGGTCCAGCTATCGGAGTCTGTGGCCAGAATGAGCGTACGGCTCGTTTGCGCGGGCGTATCGTCGCCGGCAATCGTCAGATCCATGTCTTTGCCGTCTTGACCGAGTAAGCCCACCGTGATGGGAACAACCAAGGGATCCTTGTGCTTTTGTCCCGGCGTGGCAGGCGTCGTTTGCGATGCTTGCACCGTAAAGGTCTGTGCTGTCGGATCGTAGGAAGTTGTCACCGTTACGCGAGGGGTGCCTGCCTGCGACCACCATAAGGCAAAGTGAGACAAGTCCGTGTCGTTGGCCTCGGCCATGGCGCGAATAAAGTCGTCGCACGTCACTGCCGAGCCGTCGTGGCGTTCGATATAAAGCTTCAAACCTTTGGCAAAGCCGTCTTTGCCCAACATGGTCTGAAGCATGCGAATGACTTCGGCGCCCTTTTCATACACGGTCATCGTGTAGAAATTATTGATTTCTTCGTAACTTTCCGGGCGAATGGGATGCGCCATGGGACCGGCATCTTCCGGGAACTGTGCGGTGCGCAGTGCACGCACGTCGCGAATGCGCTTGACGGCGCGACCCGAGTCGGAACCGGCCATGTCCATGGAAAATTCCTGATCGCGGAAAACGGTCAAACCTTCCTTGAGCGTGAGCTGGAACCAGTCGCGCAACGTGACGCGATCGCCCGTCCAGTTGTGGAAGTATTCATGTCCCACCACGCTTTCGATGGCTTCATAGTCGCTATCGGTGGCGATTTCGGGAGAGGCCATGACGTAACGGGAATTGAAGATGTTCAAGCCCTTGTTTTCCATGGCGCCGAAGTTAAAGTCGTCGGTTGCCACGATCATAAAGCGATCCAAATCCAATTCCAGACCGAAACGCTTTTCATCCCAACGTACGGCGTTTTTAAGACTTTCCAACGCGTGGACGCTACGTTCGTAATTCTTGGCTTCGGTCCAAATTTCCAAAAGCGCTTCTCGGCCGTCGGCCAGTTTGAACATTTCCGAGCGGTTGGCAAGATTGCCGGCCACTAAGGCAAAGAGATAGCAGGGCTTTTTAAAGGGATCTTGCCAGCGCACCCAGTGACGGTTTTCGGCTTCTTCACCCGAATCGATCAGGTTGCCGTTACTGAGCAAAACAGGATATTGGGTTTTGTCGGCATGAATCGTCACGGTAAACAGACTCATCACATCCGGACGATCGGGCCAGTAGGTGATGCGGCGAAAGCCTTGAGCCTCGCACTGACTCATGAAGGCGCCGTTACTCATGAAGATGCCCGACAATGCCGTATTGGCCTGCGGGCTGAAGCGGTTGATGATCGTGATTTCGCACTGCTGAGAAACCCGTTTGATCAACAGACGCTTGGGATTGACTTCGTAGCGATCGGCTGCGGCAGTTTGCCCGTCGATCAAAAGCTTTTCAAAGAAAATTTCGTCGGCATCCAACACCAAGTCGGTAGTGGCGGCACCTCGCAGAGGCGTGACCATCATGCGGTTGGTGACAACGGTGGATTCGGGATCCAAAACAAAATCCAAGGACACCGAATCGATGGAGTGCGTATAGGGACGGTAATCCTTGCGGTAGACCGTGGTATGTGCTTTATCGGACATGAACCAATTGACTAAAAAAGGGTGACAAAAAATATTCGCCTTATTCTAGCGCGAAAGCGAACGCGTCCCGCACGAAATTCGAGGCGGGACGCGCAAGTGAATCAAGTAAAAACACGGAGAACTCAGGAATTGCGTTCGGTCATTTTGCGATAGTTCGTACAACCGTCGGCGTTGCCGTTGTCGCAGGCTTTCTTAAACCAAGAAGCGGCAGTTTTCTTATCTTGCTTGACGCCGGTGCCGTTTAAGTACATTTCGCCCAATTTGTTTTGTGCGGCTGCATTTCCCGCAACGGCAGCCTTGGTGATCCAGTCGACGGCCTTTTCAGTGTCTTTGGCCACGCCCGAATTCATCATCTGATTCCACAAATCTTTGCCGGCAGCCACGCCCTGATCGAACAGGTCGCCCGCCTTATCGGCATTGTTTTGAATGACGTCGGCAATGTTGTCGCGATTGGCATAGAGGTCGTTTAAGGCCTTGTCGGCTTTTTCCAAACCGTTTTTGGCCGATTGGGTCAACCAGTCGATGGCGGCTTGCGTGTCGGCTTTCAGTGACCCTTCGCCATTTTGGTACATCAGTCCCAATTCGTACTGGGTTTGTGCATCGCCCTGTTCGGCACGTTCTTTGAGTGAGTCGATATCGGCGGCATGTGCGGCAAAACCGACAGAGATAACGAGAACGGAAAGGGCGGTCGTGAATTTTTTGGAAAGCATCGTTTTATCGCAATGAAGAAAAGGCATCGAATGCTGAAATTTTCTCAGATTACGGCACAGTGTGTCGTAAGAAAACTTTTCGGAAAAGCGAACTTTGCGAACAAATGCAACAAACCGAGCATCAACGCGCTTTGTCGAACGCTTGCTGCACTTCTTGCCAGACGGATAAAAAGAGTCGGGTTGCCGCAGTAAACGTGCGGTTTTTGTCCCATGCGGCCGTCACTTCGGCCGTCAGTTGGGGCTTTAGGGGCAACCACTTCAAGCCGATTTCGTCGAGTCCCGTGACGATGTTGTCCAAACACAAAACGTGCGCAATGCCTTCTCTAGCCAAAAGAGAAGCGTTGAAAACGAGGTTATAAGAGCCCGTGATGCAAATGTCGTTCCATATGGGGCCGAACCAAGCGGAAAATTCGTTGCGGCGACACGATTGCTCCGAAATAAATATCGGCAAATCAATGAGATCGCGCGCACGCACAAACGTTTTTTCCGCCAGCGGGCCGTCGGCCTTCGTCAACAGGCCCCAATGCACTTTTTGGTGCAATTTCATCGTGGCAAAGTTGTTCGTATCGGCATTGCCGACAAAAACGGCGAAGTCGGCTTCACCCGTTTGCAAATCGTGTTTGGCAATGTCTTCGGCGGCGCTCACCAAGTGAACGCGCACGCGCGGGGCCTGTTGTCGGACGCGCTTGATCGTTTCAATCAAAGAGGCAATGGCAGGCGTTTCGGCCAATGTGATGCGAACGTCGCCGGCGAGCACTTCTTCGTGCAAGGCTTCGCGTTTGGCTTGTTCGTACAAAGCCACGATGCTTTTGGCGCGCTCGTAGAGCATTTCGCCCTTGGCAGTGAGCTCGACGCGTCGCGTGGTACGCGTAAACAGTGCGTGCCCGAATTCGGTTTCGAGCTCTTTGATCTGCTTGGAAAGCGTCGGTTGCGAGACGCCCAAGCGCACGGCAGCACGACTGTAGCTTTGCTCGTCGGCAACGGTGATGAGGTATTGCAAATTACGAATGCTTTCCATGGCTGAAAAATTAAAAGATGATTAGGGCGAGTCGATTCGACAAATCGGCTCGCCGGAGTTGTCGCGCGAAATTATGACTTTGCGGGTGCATGCGCCGCAAGTTTCTCAACGGCAGCTTTCAACGTTTCCTGCCAACGATTCAAATCGCTGGCAATCGTCGGATTCTTGTAGACGTCGTGCACGGCAAATGTCGGCATAAACGGTCGAATGCCCATGTAAGCAAACTGTTTGTGCAACGGCATCAGCACTTCTTCGATACCGCGTGCGTCGAAAAATTCGCCGGGCTCGTCCAAAGCTTTTTTCGGGGCATTCCACGTCGTGCTCAACCAGTAGAACTTGTCGGTCAAAAAGCCGCCTGAGCCGTACTTGCGATCGGGATCGGTGCGGGTTCTGCCGTCGGTGCCGCAGACCTTGGGGTGCGTTAACACGATGTCTTGCCACTTGGTGTAGTGCCAGGGCGTGGACATCGCCCAAATCGGCGTTTGCACCAAAATCAGGTCGGCGGCAAGCACCTTGTCGAGCTCTTCTTCCAAAACCCATTCGTCGTTGAGGTCGGTTGTGAGAACCGTGTGGCCGGCGCCTTCGAATGCGGCTTGCGCAAAGCGCGTCATTTCGGCATTGAGCAATCCGCTTTTGCCTTGCGCGCGGATGCCGGAGTTAACGATAAAAACGGTTGCCATGGTGACTTCCTTACAAAAATCGGTTGTGATGCAATTCGCACGAATGAGATCGGCAAATGCGTGGGTCAAGTGTCACGAGATCGTTTCGTGTTGACGGGAAGTTTATGGCGAAATTTTATAAATAGCAAATATAAATAACGAATAGTTATTTATGATGAATAGTAATCAATCGCTTCGGCAATAAAAAACTCTCGCATCGAGCCTTGTCGAAGCGAGAGTTTGTCTCAGGCGTCAAACGCCCGAGATGTCACCAAGACGAAATTATTCGTACTTGTGGCCGGCTTGGCTGTGGCACATGATGCAGTTGGTTTCGGGCTTGTCGGCCATAGCCTTGTGCATCGGGGCAACCATGGCCTTGGCCGGGTTGACCTTGAAGTTGTGCAAGTCGTGGCAGGAACGGCAGTTCACAAAGCCGGTGCTGACCATCCAGTTGGTGACGGTTTCAGCCATTTCGGGACGGTGAGCAATCTGCTTTTCCGGGGTGCTCAACGTACCGCGGATCTGACCCCAAAGCGAGATGGAGCCCGACACGGCCTTGTGCCAGAGCATACCGACAACCTGCGGCTGAGAAATATTCTTGACGGGCTTGTACTTCAAGTGGCAGTCCACGCATTCGGCTTGGAAACCGGAGTTGGTCTGGAAGTGCTGACCCTTTTGGTACGAAGCGTAAGCGGCATCCATCGAGTGACAGAACGTACCGCAGAAAGCATTGGAACCGGACCAGTGAACCACGGACGTGCCGGCGCTTACCAAAGCGACACCGACGACGACACCGACCAAAACCATAGCGCCGGCATACCACTTGCTGTTTTTATTGAAAGCCATGAGAACTCTCCTAGTTCAATTCTTATTGTGAGGGTAAGGGTATTTTAATCTCCTCCCGTCCGAGGTGATACAGCCTGCGGGAGGGGTTCCCTTTGGTTGCGGCATCCCCGAGCAGCCCTTTTTTGTTGGAAAACGGGCGGCCTAGGCGAGCCTCTGACAAGGATAAGTGCGCATAATAAGTAACCCGAGATAATTTTGGGTTAAGGTTGTTTGACTGAAGTCAAAGGCAAATGAAGAAGTCCTGGGGATTACCCGATATTCCTGAGATGGTTTACCCCACCGCGAGGGAAAACCGCGCGGTGTCGCTCAATTAAAGAGTGCCACGACGACGGCTTGAGCCGACACCAAAGCTTGGGCCGTATCGCCCAATTTGAGACCGTGACCGGCGCGACCGAATCCCACCAGAGAAGTGCCGCCCGCAAGCCGAATGGTGACTTCGCCGCCTTTGTCGTTTCTAGCCGTTCGAATGACGGTGCCTTTGAGAATGCTCGCTCCTTTTTGCGGCTCGATTTCACGAGCTATTTCCACTGCCGTAGCTTTGCACAAAGCCAAAAGACGGGTTTGTTGCGTTAAGCCCAAAAGCTGAGCGCTTTCTTGGGTAAGAGAGGCTTTAAGCGTATTTTCTTCGTCGATTTTAAGTTGCAAGCGCACCATGGCGGGGCCGCGCGCAATGTGCGAGAGTGTGACGGGAAACTGATTGCGCATGCTCGTGCGAAGCATCGAGGTGCTCACGGGCATGAGTTCGGGCATGTCGCGCGAAGCAAATTCCGCCAAGACTTTTTCGCGTGCCTGCATCAGGCGTTCGGACAACTCCAAGACGGTCAAGCCCGTCGGAGTCAGAACTGTGCCGCCGCCTTTGGTGCCGCCTACAGCCTTTTCGAGTAAGGGCGCCCCGGTGAGATTGCCGAGCGTTTCGATGGCCTGCCACGCGGCTTTATAACTGACATTAGCCAAGCGAGCAGCCTCCGAGATCGAACCCGTTTCGTGGATGCGGCGCAAGATATTGATGCGCTTGTCGACCATCTGTTCGAGCTGGCGCGTCAAGGCGATGGGATCTGCAACATGGTTTTCGGTAGCGGCGTCAATTGGTTCGGTCATGGGCAAGCTCAAAAAGAAATCAAAGGCAATCTCAAAAGTCTAAGGGAGTACAGGGCTTTTTGCCTAGAAAATACGTCTTTTGACGGAGAAAAACGACAAAAATGATCCGCCGATAGTTTAGCGCTATTAACAAAAAGAATAGCGCGTGGTAAGCTCACGCTATTCATGTTTTGAATCCCGAAATGGCGATTCCGATCGTTCGTGCGATCCGTTGCCAGGATTAACACTCACTATATCTCTGGAGAACTCCGATGAAGAAGATTTGTCAAGCCGTTGCCGCCGGTCTTTTGGGTTTGGCTGCCGGTGCAGCCGTTGCCGCCGACGTGCACGTTGCCGTTGCCGCCAACTTTACGGCTCCCGCCAAGGAATTGGCCCCGATGTTCGAAGCCAAGACCGGTCACAAGCTCGTGTTGAGCTTCGGTTCTACCGGTATGTTCTACGGCCAGATCAAAAACGGCGCTACCTACGACGTGCTTTTGGCTGCCGATGCCAAGACCCCGAAGAAGGCTATTGACGAAGGCTACGGCGTGAAGGATACGTCCTTTACGTATGCCGTCGGCAAGCTTGTGCTGTGGAGCTCGGACGCCAACAAGGTGCCGGCTGACGGTGTCAAGCTCTTGGAATCGGGCAACTTCAACAAGTGCGCCGTTGCCAACCCGAAGTTGGCTCCTTACGGCTTGGCCGCTTACGAAACGATGAAGGCTCTCAAGGTCTTTGACAAGGTTCAGCCCAAGTTCGTCGAAGGCGACAACATCGGCAAGACCTTCAACTTCGTTAAGACTGCCAACGCCGACATCGGCTTTGTGGCTTTGAGTCAGGTCTTTAAGGACGGCAAGCTCGTGTCCGGTTCCGGTTGGATCGTTCCCGACAATCTCTACAATGCCATCTATCAGGATGCCGTGTTGTTGAAGCAGGGTAAGGAACAGGCCGCTGCCAAGGAATTCATGCAGTTCTTGCAGGGTCCCGAAGCCGCTAAGGTCAAGGCTGCCTACGGTTACGGCAACAAGTAATCGAGCGGACATGACGGGCGCATGAAACAGGGCGCCCGTACAAAAACCGATCTCGTACGCCTCCTTAGTTCGTGACGAATCGATAAGGGAGGCGTTTTGTTTTATCTGTCAAAAGAAAAAGCGCTATGCAGGGAATTTCGCTAGAACCCGTCTGGCTCAGTCTGGAATTGGCGGCCGTCACCACGATCGTTTTGCTGGTGTTGGCCACGCCCTTGTCCTGGTGGTTGTCTCGCACCAAAAGCTGGTGGAGGGCTCCCGTCGGTGCGTTGGTGACGTTGCCTTTGGTGTTACCGCCGTCCGTGTTGGGTTTTTATATCCTCGTTGCCATGGGACCGCACGGTCCTTTGGGACAGCTCACGCAGTCGTTGGGGCTCGGTTTGATGACCTTTACCTTTCCCGGTCTGATCGTGGGCTCCATCATCTATTCGTTGCCCTTTGCCGTTCAGCCCCTGCAGGCGGCATTCGAATCCATCGGTCCTCGCCCAATGGAAGTGGCTTCGACCTTGGGCGCAAAGCCGCTGGACGCCTTCTTTTCCGTCGTTTTGCCTTTGGCTCGTCCGGGCTTTTTCACTGCGATGGTTTTGACCTTTGCCCATACTGTGGGCGAATTCGGTGTGGTGCTGATGATCGGTGGCAATATTCCGGGCAAGACGCAGGTGGTTTCGACCGAAATCTATACCTTCGTAGAAGCCATGGAATATGACAAAGCGCATTGGTTGGCGGGCGGTATGCTCGTCTTTTCCTTCATCGTTCTGTTGACCGTCACATTGTTTAACCGTCGTGCCCAGGCCATGGGCGTAGCTTCGGGAGCGCCCTAAATGTCGAAATTGATTTCTGCCGTTTCGGCCGCTCAAAGCGAAGCCGATCGTATTCGTATTTACTTGTCGCGTTCAACGGGCTTTACGCTCGATTGCGACATCACGTTGCCGCAGGAAGCCGCCGTGACGGTTTTCTTCGGGCCTTCGGGTTGCGGCAAGACCACGATTTTGCGCGCGGCTGCGGGCTTGGAAAAGGCGCCGGGCTTTGTGCGTATTGCCGGGCAAACGTGGCAGGACGATGAAAACAAACTGTTTGTGCCCACCTACGCGCGGCGCATCGGCTACGTGTTTCAGGAGGCAAGCCTCTTTACGCACTTAAATGTCATCGACAACTTGCGCTACGGCTTAAAGCGCATTGCCGACAAAGATGCCGAAGGTCGTCTCAAGGAAGCCGTGGATTTGCTCGGCATCGGGCATCTTCTCAATCGCCGAACCAACGAGCTTTCGGGCGGCGAACGCCAGCGCTGTGCCATTGCCAGAAGCTTGGCAATTCGTCCGTCGGCACTGTTTATGGACGAACCCTTGTCGGCTTTGGATCAGGCACGTCGTCGCGAAATCATGCCCTGGCTTGAACGCATCAAGCGCGAACTCAAGGTGCCGATTCTGTATGTGACGCACTCCGAAGACGAAGTGATGCGCTTGGCCGACCAACTCGTGTTGATGAATCAGGGCAAGATTGTCGACGCCGGTCCCGTTGCCGGCGTCTGGCTCAAGCGTTTGCAAAAAGAGTCGGCCGCAACGCACCGTTCCAGCTTGATGATCGGCGCCGTGGCCGAAAAAGACGCTCAGTGGTCTTTGATGAAGATTGCTTGCGGCAGCGCCCATTTCTGGGTGAAAGACACCGGTGCCGCTATCGGAGAAACGGTTCGCGTGACGGTGCACTCCGAAAACGTGTCGGTGTCCGTAGACAAACCCTCGACCACGAGTATTCAAAACGTATTCCAAGCACGTTTAACGCACATTCGTCGCGATTCGGACGCCTCTCGCGTCATGCTCGAACTCGATTGCGAGGGTTCGGTCATCATTGCCGAAGTGACGGCACGCGCCGCCAACGAATTGCAGTTAAAGGAAATGATGCCCGTTTGGGTACAGGTCAAATCGGTATCGATCTGCTAACGATCGGTCATTCGTTCTGAGGAAAAAGAAGCCGGCTGTCGGAGTTTGATTCGACAGTCGGCTTTTCTTAGGGGAAGGTTTTGAGAGAAATCAGATTCCGGTGTTAAAAATCATGTTCATTGTCCAGATCACGGCAAAACCGATGATGCATGGGATTGCGGTGCGGCGGCAAATGGCAATCGGGCTGACGCCGGCAGCCAGTGCCGCAGCGATCACGCATCCGGCAACAGGACTCATGGAGCGAAATACGGTACCGGCCAAGTGCATCGGATTGACCATGCCGCCCAAGTTGCCGCCGAGGCTGGCGTGAATGTCTTGCGAAAGCGATGCAAAGGTGGCAAACGCTGCGATGGCCGAGCCGACCAACAGCGTCAGACCGCCCGTGATGGCCGACAGAACTGCCGTCATGCCCGTGACCCCAAAACCGGTGTCGAAAGCCAAATTGATGATACCGTCCACAAGACCGCAAACGCGCAGAGAAGTGGCAAAAACTTCGGCACAGATGATCAAGGCAACGATGCCGCCGAACATTTGTCCCATCTTCTTAAACATAGCCATGGCGTCTTGAAATACCCCCTTAATGTCGCGTCGACGAATCAACTCGATGATGACGACGACAAGCCAGGTCAAAAAGAGCACTTGATTCACGCCGAGTTTGACGGAGCTGATACCGAACTTGGAGAAGATAAACAGCAAAACGATGGGCACAAAGGGGAAAGCGGCATACCAAACGGGGCAATCGCGCTCCTCTGTTTTCTTTTCAATAACCGATTCGCCGTAGACATCGTCCTTTTTACCGTCGAAATAGCGCTGAATGAAGAATACGGCTACAGCCATGGCAAGCAAAGCCGGAACTGTGCAAATGAGCTGGTATTCGACCATGTAGGCGGTCGGATCCAATCCGACGGTTTTGGCAGCCAACTGCTGAGTACCGAAAAGCGGTCCGGTACACAAAGAAGTCGAAAGAACAATGGTGGAAGCGGCGGCAGCAGAGGACACACCCACGCGGGTCAAAATCGGGTAGAAACTCACCAACAACAGCATAGTCAGGCCGGCAGCCGAAATAATCACGACGTTGAGGAGTTGCCCGAGAATAAAAGCCAATGCAAGCAACAGGTACGGGCTCGACAGACGATTGAGGGGGTCGGCCACAAGTTTGACCAATGCGTTGGATGCACCGATTTGAGACATATATCCGGCAAATCCGCCCGAAACCATGATGATCATGCCGATGCCGCCGACTTGTTTGATGGCAACGCTCGTCAACAGTTGCACCGGATCAAAACCGACAAAACCCGTGGACTTTGCACCTTGCGGGAGAATATTGTCGACGCCGCACAGGATGGAAACATAGAGAATGACTAGGCCGCCAGCTAGCAAAATCATTTGAGACGGATAGCGTTTGATGAGCATCCAGCCGGCTATGAAGGTAACAATGACGGCAACAAGTATGGGTATCATGGAAATGGTCTCCTTACGTTAGCGGGAGCTTATGCGCAAATTCGAATGGGCAGTTGCGATTGGGGGGTTGTCGGAAATTGGTACAAGCCCGCTTTTCTTTTGCAATTTTTTCATGTAACTTTATTGTTCGGCAATGACAGGTTTTGCAATGGTTATGCGTTTTTGAGATAGGAGGGTGCTTTGGCTCAGTTACCGAAAACCCAGCAGTTGACAATTTTTGAGACGGTTGCGACATCGCGTTCGATCAATGCGGCAGCGCGAGTCTTGGGGTTGCCGCAGTCCACCCTTTCCCGCTCCATTAAAGAATTGGAAGAAACGCTGAACTGCCAGCTGTTTGTTCGCGGCGGTGCCGGTGTGACGTTGACGCCTGCCGGTCAGTGTTTTCAGCGTTACGCGAGCTCCATCGTCAAGGAGCTTCATCAGGCAATCGAGGAAACGGCATGCCTGAACGGAAAATCCGTACATACGGTGTCGTTTGCCGTACCTTCATGCGTTTCACGCTCGATTCTCAATAGCGCCATGACGCGTTTGATGCAGTCCGTGCCGCAATGTCGCATGAATGTCGAAGTCGTTCCCTTCACGACAAGTTTGGAGCGAGTCGAACGCGGGATTTTGGATTTTGCCGTCGGCTATGCCAGAGAAAACGTGTCGTTTGCCGGCTTTACCGTCGAGCCTTTGATGCGGTGTCCTTGTGCCGTGGCTTGTTCGATCGGACACAGTCTTCAAAATGCAACCACGCTAGCCGAGCTTGCCCACGCCAATTGGGTAATCAACGAGGAATTCGAAATTTGGCAAAAAGAGCAACCGGAAGCATTCAGATTTCAACCGAGCTACACGGTACGCAGTCAAGGGTATTTTCTGACGAATCAAATGGTCGGCAAGAACGGCTTTTTGGCCTTGTTGTCTTCCGTGCAACTGAGAAGACACCGCGACCATCTGACGATGATTCCCTTGCGAGGATTTCAAGCCAGCACGGACTATGTGCTCGCCTATCCCAAGAACCGTCCGAGAACACCGTTGACCGAACGACTGATTGCTTATTTGCATCAGGAGGCCGACAACTACGATTGGAATGTTTGGGAAATCGAAGAGGGAAGCCCCGATACCCCGTTTAGGTCGCAAATGCGGGATATGGGGCCTCAGTAGAGGTCGGCTATTGCCAACCGTTGAAGTCGCGTACGGTTTCCCATGCAATCTTTTGTAGGAAAGCCGCTTCGTCTTCGGTGACAGTCAAATCGTCGAAACGGCCGTAGTAAGGCAAGCCCTCGGGACTTGTTTCAAAGAGCGATGCAAAGAAGACGGCGGCTTCCAGGTAGGATCCGGCAACCGTCGGATGACGTCGATCGGTGCGAATCAGCGCCAGTGACGGACGTTGGCGTTGCGCGCGTTCAAAAGCAATGCCGCATGGAACGGCGGGGCAGGCGCATTCGTTGGCCACGGTAACGATCGAGTCGGCCAAGGCACGCGTCATTCCCGGTCGGTCGCTGTAACCCCAACTGATCATCAAAAGGGGATCGGCACCACTGGCTTTCACGGCCTGTGTGTGTCGATGCGCAAATTCGCGAAACAGTCCGCTCAATTCGGGGTGAATCGGCCCTTGAGTACTGTCGACCATCAATACGGCATCGAAGATTTTTCCGTCCGGATAATCGATGAATTCGAACTTATTTTCAACAGTGATTCGATAGCTGCGAAGGCCGTTGGGACGAAGGTAGCTTTTGACATCGTGCCAGTAAAGGCCGGCGCCCCCGATGCCGACCATCGTCACTTCAATCTTTCGATTTGCCGCTTTGGCGAAGCCTTGCAGAAAGGACGAAACCCCGCAGTTATAAAACATCAGAGAATTTCCGACGAGAAGAACTTTTTTAACCGGACCGCTGAGACGGGTGACCTTGGGATGGACGCCGTAGTCAAGATCGAAAGACGGGTCGCAAGGAGTGGTCGCGTTCATGAGGTGCTCCAAGGAAGGTATATCAAAAAATGCACGGTGCCGACGTTCGATTTTGTGAGTCGGCAACAATGACGGTATGTTGACGCGAAGTCGGCGAAACTGCTATTGCAAAAAATGTATAGGTTCTGCAAATTCGGCATGCCTTTGATTGCAATCGGTCAGCGAAAAAACAAATTAAATTTGCTCGAAATTTACGAATGGGTTTTTGTTCGCATATAATTGAACTGACTAGTCAGTCATATAAGAGGACGAAAATGAAATTCAAGAAAATTGCGGCGCTTGCCGTTGTCGTTGCGATTGTCGGAGCCGTCGGTGCCGGACTGTATTGGTGGCAACAGAACAATACGCCCAAGTCCACAGTGGCATGGGGCAGTGTCGACGTGCGAGAAGTCAATTTGAGTTTTGAAGCTTCGGGACGCATTGCCGAACTGACTAAAGAAGAGGGCGATCGCGTGTCGGCAGGCGAAACGATCGGGCGACTCGATACCGAACTTTTGGAAATTCAGTTGGCCCAAGCGCAAGCCGATCTCAAGCAACTCGATGCTGCCTGGCGTTTGGCCAGAGACGGTTTCAGAAGTGAAGACATTGCAAAAGCCAAGGCCTCGCGCGAAGCCGTCAAACGGGAATTGACGTTGGCTCAGTTGCAGGAAAAGCGTCAGCGTGCGCTTTTTAACGCCAAAGCATCGTCCAAGGACGCGCTCGATCAGGCCGAATGGACGAGAAAAACGTTGCAGGCTCAATTGGCCGCTCAAACGGCCGAAGTCAGTCGACTTGAAGCGGGATCCCGCCCCGACGAAGTGGTGCAAGCCTTGGCCGCCAAAGAAGCCGGCAAAGCCGCATGCGATGCGCTTCGATATCAAATCGAAAAGGCCGGTCGCATCGTTTCTCCTGTTTCGGGGATCGTACGCACGCGCCTGACGGAGCCCGGCGACATGACCTCGGCTTCTCGCACCGTGTATCAAATCTCGATCACGTCACCCAAGTGGGTGCGCGTGTATGTTTCCGAAGCCCAATTGGGGATTGTGAAACCGGGTGCTCCGGCACTCGTTTTGACCGATACGACGGCTCCTTTGAAAGCCACTGTCGGCTCGGTTTCAAGTTTGGCCGAATTCACGCCCAAGACCGTTCAAACCCAAGAATTGAGAACGGCTTTGGTTTACGAGGTCAGACTCATCGTGAAGGATGCCGAAGATATCCTCAAACTCGGTCAACCGGTGACGGTGGATTTTGCGTCCGACGGACTCAAACCGATCAAAGAGGGCAAATCCGAGTAAAGGACGGTTGCCATGACTGCGAAAGTGACTGCAAGCCTGACGGGCGTGACCAAGACCTATGCAACAGGTGCCGGCAAGTATGTCCGAGCGCTCGCCGACGTGACGTTTGCGTTGGAAAGCAAACATCGCCTGACGGCGGTGATCGGACCCGACGGCTCGGGCAAGTCGACTTTGTTAAAGCTTTTGTGCGGGCTTGAAGTCGCTGATGTCGGAAGTGTCGCGACGCTGGAAAAAACACCCGATCCGGACGATCCCGATCTTTTGATGCGCATTGCCTTTATGCCGCAGCAGCTAGGTCTTTACCAAGAGCTGTCTTGTGAAGAAAATCTGCTTTTGATCGCCCAACTCAGAGGCCTGGCCGAAGACGAAGCCAAAGCCAAAAGCGATGCGCTTTTAAAGCTGACGGGCTTGGGCAAGTTTTGGGCGCGACCTGCCGGGAAATTGTCCGGCGGCATGAAACAAAAACTGGCTTTGGCGGGCGCTCTTTTGGCTAGTCCCGATTTGCTTTTGTTGGATGAGCCCACCGTCGGGGTGGATCCTTTGTCAAGAAGGGAGTTGTGGTCGGTGTTGCGCCAAAGATTGGCTGCCGACGAAAAAATGAGCGTCATCTTTTCGACGGCCTATTTGGAAGAAGCACAAGAGGCCGACTATGTTCTGTTTTTGGAAGACGGCAAACTGGTGGCAAGCGGCACACCCGAGTCGTTAATGCAAAAAGCCCAAGGACTTGCGTTTGCCTTGAACCTTGACGGGCTTGGTCCGGAGGACGCCGCACGCCTTCAAAGACGCATGATGACGACGGTTCGGGCAGCCGATGCGCAATCCGTTTGGCTCGATGCCGTACCCAGAGAAGGGCGAATCGATTTGTTGCTTGTGCCGGGCGCACGACCTGCTTTGCCCGAGGGGGTCGATACCGCAAGACTGGGTGCCAGGGAACCCAGACTCGAAGACAGTTATGCGCTTTTGACATTTTCGTTGTCGGCTTCGGGTATGGAAGAAAGCTTGGACAAGGTTCAACAGGCGCGCCAAGACGCAACGACTTTGTCTCGAGCGGTGGTCGAGGCCAAAAAAGTCAGACGTGTTTTCGGCGACTTTGTTGCCGTTGACGATACGACCTTTGACGTGATGCCCGGTGAAATATTCGGGATTTTGGGTCCCAACGGTGCGGGCAAGACAACGACGTTTCGTATGTTGTGCAGTCTTTTGCCGATGTCGGGCGGAGAAATCAAGATTGCCGGTTACGATCTGGCGCGCGCCAAGGCGCAGGCCAGATCGGTTGTGGGGTATGTGGCTCAGAAGTTTTCCCTTTACGGAAAATTGACGGTTCGGGAAAATTTGCGATTTTTCGGGCGCAGCTTCGGTTTGAGAGGTAAAGGACTCGAAGCAAGGATCGAAGAGTTGATGCATGACTTCGATTTGCAAAATAAAGCCGACTTTGCGGCGCTCTCTCTTTCGCTGGGCGCGCAACGCGACCTGTCGATTGCCTGCGGACTGATTCATCGGCCGAAAATCATTTTTCTCGACGAAGCGACCTCAGGGGCCGACTTGGCCGCCAGAAGGGCTTTGTGGCGAAGAATCGTCGCCTTGGCAAGTCAAGGGGCGGCAGTGGTGGTCACGACGCACTTTATGGAAGAAGCCGAGTATTGCGACCGATTTCTGATTCAAGACGCAGGCAAAATCATCGCGCTCGGAACACCGGACGAAATTCGCCAAAGCGCTTCGGACGAAACACACGCAAGTCGCGGTATGTCGATTGAGACGGCGTTTATCCGCATTGTCGAAAAAGAGCGCCGGGACATACAAACCAAAGGAGAAGGACAATGAGAATCGGCGCACTTCTTCGATTTGATTTCGGTCGGTTCACGGCTTTGTTGATCAAAGAAATTCAACTCATCGCCCGAGACCCTTCCTACTTGGTGATCGGTCTGGGCTTGCCGGTACTGATGCTGTTGATTTACGGCTTCGGGATGTCGATGGACGTCAAAAACGTGCCGGTCTCGCTTTTGGTGGAAGAAAAAACGCCGGCAGCCGTTGCTTTGGCGCGGCACTTCGAGGCCAACAACTACTTGGTCGGGTCTCGCGCGGACAACAGACAGCAAGCCGAACTCGCTTTTTCCAGACGAGAGGTCGAAGCTGTCATTCGCATTCAACCGGGCT
This sequence comes from Sutterellaceae bacterium, assembly GCA_030531135.1. Classification (GTDB taxonomy): domain Bacteria; phylum Pseudomonadota; class Gammaproteobacteria; order Burkholderiales; family Burkholderiaceae_F; genus Duodenibacillus. The sequence goes on from JAUNOJ010000002.1 coordinate 18,587, forward strand.
TTGCCAGAGACTTGGCCGGCGGTAACGCACAAGTGGGCTTGACGCTTTACGGTGTGGACAGCAACACGGCGCAGATGGTGCGTTCTTACGCAACCGGTGTGGCGCAAACGGCGATGCAAGACGCCAAGTTGCAAACGTCGGGTAGCAATACATCGACGTCTGTCAATCCTGCCGTGAGTTTGACGTCGCGCCTTTGGTTTAACGAAGCTTCGAACTCCACCTGGTATCTGGTGCCGGGATTGTTGGTGATCGTCACATCGGTTTCGGCTTCGTTTTTGGGTAGTCTTGTGATTGCGCGAGAGTGGGAGCGCGGCACGATGACGGCGCTATTTGCCACACCCGCCGCATCTTTGGAAATTTTGCTTTCCAAACTCATTGCCTGTGCCGGCATTGCTTTAAGCGGATTTTTCGTGTGCTTGGTGATGGCCGTAACGCTTTTTAGCGTACCTTTGCGAGGTAGCGTTTTCTGGTTGATGACCACGGCCTTTTTGTACTGTATCGCAGCGGCGGCATTGGGGCTTTTTATTTCGGCCAAAGTCAAAAGTCAATTCTTGGCAACGGAGTGCGCCATCATGGCTAGCTTCATGCCCACGATGATGCTCTCAGGGTTTTTGTTCGATTTGCGAAGTGTACCGGTTTGGATCGAGTGGATCGGAAAGTGTTTCCCGCCGTCATACGCCGTCGAGTCTTTAAAGATTTGTTTCTTGTCGGGCGGAGGCGAAACCGCATTGGCCTTCAATGCGTTGTTGATGCTTGCCTTTGCCGTCGGTTTGATCGTCTTGACGCTGTGCATGCTTTCGAAGTCGCCCAAGCGCATGACGCCGAGCGCCGTTTCGGATAAGGAGCGCGCATGATGTTCGTTAAGAAAATAAAATCGTTTTTTACGCAATTAGCCGACTCGGTCAATCGTATCGCGGCATTGGTTGAAAAGGAACTTTTGGCCACTTTGAAAGACAAGGGGGCGCGTGTGGTGTTGATTGCACCGGTGTTGATTCAGTCGGTACTTTTCGGTTACGGCGCCACCTTCAATTTGGATCGCGTGCCTTGGGTGCTTTATAACGAAAGTTCGGGCAGCTTGGCTTCGAGTCTGGTGCGCAGAATCGACAATGCGCCGGGGTTCGAGTTACAGCTGCAGGCGCGATCTGCCGAGGAATTTACGCGAGCCGTCGACGATTCGACAGCACTTTTGGGCGTATGGATTCCCAAAGACTTTTCCAAAAATCCCGAAGCCTTTTTGGCGCTCGATGCCCGCAACTCCACCACGGCCGGTATTGCCGCAGGCTATATCGCCTCGATTGTGGAGCGGTTTAATAAAGAAAACGGCCATAGCGCTGTTGTGGAGTTGGTCGACCGACAACGCTACAACGAAAACGGCATCACGCGCTACGCGCTGTTGCCGGGCTTGATTCTGGGTTTGTCGCTCATTCAGGTGATGCTTCTGGCGGGCCTTTCGGTCGCACGCGAACGCGAAGACGGCACTTTTGACATGATGCTCATGACGCCGGCCTCGTCTGTGGAAATTTTGATCGGCAAGGCCGTGATCCCGACGGTAATTGCCTGTTTGCAGGCGCTGTTGATCTTTCTGGTGGGCGTTTTTTGGTTCGAGTTGCCATTTGTCGGTTCGGCCTTGGCGCTCGGAATTTTGGTGTTCGGCTTTTCCGTATCGTTCGTGGGGCTGGGGTTGGCTATCTCGGCCGTCTCGGGCAACATTCAGCAGGCCATCGTGACGGTGATCTTTTTGATGTTGCCCACGATCATTTTGTCGGGGCTTTTTACGTCCGTTTTGGCCATGCCCGATTGGATGCAAACGCTCTCGGTTCTCAATCCCTTGCGATACGCCATCACTGCTTTGCGAATGATATATTTCGAGGGTTACGGACTTTGGGATACCGTGCACCTGTTCTGGCCGGCCGCGTTGGCAGCTGTGCTTTCGCTGGGATTGGCCGCGTGGCTCTTTCGTCATCGCATCAATTAAGAAACAAGAAGAAAAGGAAATTTGTCATGCTGAAAAAAAGCGAATTGAAACGACAGGCCATTTTGGATGCGACTTTGTGCGAATTCGAGGCCAACGGCTTTGCCGCCGCCCGTATTGAAGACATTGCCAAACGTGCCGGCGTGGCCAAAGGAACCGTTTACAACTATTTCGAAAGTAAAGAAGCGCTTTTGATGGGTCTGGCCGGAGAGTTCGGCGACCTGATGCAAGCGGCACTCGAAGACGCCGCACGCGACACTTCGGGTACGGTGCGCGAGCACCTGGAAAAGGTCTCTCATCAGTTGCTGGCCGAAAACGGCAACGGTCGCCTTTCTCGCGTGTTGCGCGTGGTTTGGTCGGAAGGACTTCATCGACCGGAGTTGACGCGCCCGATCTTTGAAAAGTTCCTTTTGCCGAAATTTGCGCCCGAAGGCGTGATGACACAGTTGGTGCGCGATGAGAATGTGCCCGAGGTGATGCGAAAGTATCCGTTTCTTTTGGCTGCTCCCATCCTTCAGGGCATCATGTGGCAAACGTTGATCGGTCAGGCTGCCCCCTTGGACCTTCAAGACGTCTATAAAGGTTACTTGGACTTCGTGTTTGCCGGACAAAAAGGAAAATAATTTTCTCAATAAAATCAACACATTACAAAATCATCAGAGAAAATAGAGCAGAAGCACTTGCAAAACAAAAATTTACAGTGCATAATTTCAATCTCTGTTGATCAAACAACAGAAAAAATCAGAGCCCGGGTGGCGGAATGGTAGACGCAGTGGATTCAAAATCCACCGCCTAATAAGCGTGAGAGTTCGAGTCTCTCCCCGGGCACCACAATGAAGCTAAGTCTCGATGAGAGTCTTGGCTTTTTTGTTATCTGCGCAAAAAACAAACGGATCGCACTTCAAGACTGAGCACGATCCGAAAAGAGACAAAAGCAACACAACTTAATCGAGGCGATCGATAAAGGCTTTGGTTGCGTCTTCGCTCATCACCAGCGCCAATCCCATGGATGCGCGCGTCATCCCTAAGTAAAGCAGTGCTGCGGCTTTTTCATCGAATTCGGTAAAGTCCATCTCGGTGAGAATCACAAAGGGCGCCTGTAGGCCCTTAAAGCGCCTGACGGTATCGTGCCAAATGGCGCCTTCGCTAAAGACTTGGCGACCGTTTTTGAATTTGGCGGTGACGTGCTTGAGCGTATAGCGGCTGTTGTCGCCCAAAGTATCGGATTTAAGCAACACGCTGTCGTTAACGGACTTCATGGACAAAATCACGATTTGCTCGTCGGTGAAGCCTTCTTCTCGAGCTTTGTTGACGGCATCTTGCGTGTGCTTGACGAGGCTCGCTTCGCTCTTATAGAAGTAAAAACTCGGCATTTCGCCCTGATAGGGACTTGCCGATGTCAAAGGCGTTTGGGTGAGTTTGAGCCGGTTCATCAAAATGACGATTTCTTGCGGCACGCGCACCGTTTCGTCGGTGGAAATCTTTACAGACTCCGAAAACTCGATTTTTTCTCCGCGACGACTCATGGGGTCGGACAACACGTATAGCGTGCCCGTTTCGGAAATGGCGCCCAAAAGTGCCTCGGTATATTCGGGTTTGAGGTCTTG
>JAUNOJ010000155.1 GCA_030531135.1 Sutterellaceae bacterium
TGTCTCCGTTCCCCAAGGTCAGAATCAACTGACCCTGGGGAATTTTTTATGCTTTACTCGGGTTGGCTCTCATCTTGGTTGCCTTCCCAAACGGGGTGAGCCGAGAGCATGATCATGCCCGTCAAGCGATACCACACGGCGCCGAAAATGGCCGAGTGAAAGAGAAATTCGTTGGCACAGCACTTGGAAAGCTCTTCATCCGTCAAATGCGGACAAGACCCGTCGCAGGTCGAAAGCACCATGCAATGACGACACACGGGGCGACGCGACCAGTGCGTGAAGTAGCCGTTGGAAATGTTGTCGTAGTCACTCAAGTGTCCGATGCTATAGATCGTAGAGGGGCGGTTTTGGCAACTGACCACGCGCCCTTCCAAGTCGGTCACAAGCACCTTGGGGTTGGCCGACTCGCAGCGCGCTTGAATGTCAGAAGCCGGAACACGGTAAACGATACGGCGCATCAAGTCCTGGGCTTTGTGCTCCAAAGAAAACCATTGATCGGGTTCGCTGATTAAGGCGCGGAAAATCGAGCTATCCAACGTTCGTGCACTTTCAGGCGTAAAGCCGCAGCCTTCGGCTTGTGCGCCAGCATCCGTCACAACGCCCTCAAAACCAAACTGCGTTTCGGGTGAGAGATTTTCAAAGAAGTAGTCTCGGATTTTGAAAACATCGCAATTTTGGGGCGTGATCACCACGTTAAACCCCGTCTCCACACCCGCCTCACGGCTCTTTTGCTGAAGGTAGCGCCACACAGCCTTCTTCTGGGGGACTTTTAAGGGGTCAACGTCGTCTCGCAACGAGAAGCCCGGGCCATCATGGCTGATGATCACCGTAACTCCATACTTCACTAAGAAGTCTACGATGGCGTGGGTCAACAATGAGCCGTTTGTCACCATCTTGATCATGGTGCCGTTGCCCCACTTTTCGCGAATCTTGGGGATTAAAACCTGCAAAGCCTTCCAGTACACGAGGGGTTCGCCACCCCAAAGTTCAATGCGACCGTTGGGCGAAACGGTAATACCCAAGTCGTCGAGCTTTTTGAAGTACGCTTCAATCGTTTCGGGCGTTGCCATATTGGGGCCTTGTTTACGGAAAGCAGCCTGCATACAGTATTTGCAATGGTAGTTGCAGGCCATGCCCAACTGAATCTTTAACGCGGCCAGCACCTTGCCTTTGCCTTTGACGGGTTCTTGGGGCGAAAACACCTGGCTCCCTGCGGGCTTTCGCACCTTCTCCAAGTGCGAGAACGCTTCCATACTCTTGAAGTCAACAAGGTTGCCCTGCGGGTCTATCACTTCGTTTGTCAGGTTGTTATAGAGATAGGCTTCGGGCTTAGCTTGAGAATTGTCTTTTTTGGGTGCGGCGCACCAAATCTGATAGAGCACAATCAATCCTTTGTGGTCAAGAGAAATTTAACAAACACGAGAAGTCAGTACATTGGCGATCACAAAAATCAAGACGCACGCCCCGACGAACAAGCAGCCGATCAGCCCCAGATTGTCGAGCTTATCGACAACCTTCCTTGTCCACTTCCAGCAAGCTAAATGGCTCAGAGCCACGACGCTTAATGCAAAGGTGAAAACAATCGACAGGATCCCGAAACAAACCACCAAAGTCATTGTCATCACATTGACTTCCAACCAACTCAAAACGGTGCAGCTCATATTGCGTTTCTCCTTTGCGGAACAAAGCGAACGCCTTGCATCCGAGCGTCACGCACGGTCTTAAGCGACTCGTTCCAGTAGAGCTTTTCGGCTTCGCAGCAAATCGCTTGGCCCTCACTCATGGGGTTTAGGGGGCAGCCGTGTCGGCACAGCGAATTGACTTCACAAGACTCGCACTCGGGCTTTTTGGCAATCGCGTCACGGAAAATCTTGTCGTTAGCTTCAAGCAACTCAGCGTAAGAATCCGTCACACGGCCAATCACACTTGCCCGGTTGTGGCAGGCGTGAACAAAGCCCAGAATGTCAACGTTGATGTCCTTTCGCATCGGCAAACACTCCGGATACCACTCATCGGGCAGTCCGGCTTCTTGGCGTTTGAGCCATCTCTCTACACTCATCACGCCGCGCTTTAAGCAGTAACGCGCCGCCGTATCCAAGTTTCCGGCTACGTAGTCGGCCATGTAATTCATCCGGCAACGACGCAGGTTGGCTTCAAACTTCTTGAAGTCGTAGGCGTACAGATCAGCGTCCATATTGAAGGTGCACTCCAACGTGTACTGGTAGTGGATCGGCACCTCTCCTACCCGCTTGCGAACGTAGCTAAAAAGCGCATAGGGGTCGATGTTGTACGCGTGGGTGGTAGCGCCTACGCAGTGCTTCTGAATGCGCTTAAAACGCTCGCAGAAGGCATCGTCATCCAAAATATTGACGCCGCGCACAATGGCCGTATCCTTGCCGTCGCAACTCACCGAATACCCCAAGCCGTGCGCATTGATAAAGTCCACCTTGTCGTCTGTCAGTAAAACCCCGTTTGACATGATCCAATAGTCAAAGGCGTCGTCGCCCATCCGTTCGACCACCTCGACAATGAGCTTCCAGTAAAGCAGCGGTTCGCCTCCCCAGAAAACAAGCTTCATCGGCTGGCCCGTTTTGGAGCGTTCACTGCAACGGCTCAAATAGTCCCAAACGTCGGCATGGATCACCTTGTTGAGCTTAGGCATCGGCTGGTCGGTTTCATAGCAGTGGCGACACTTCAGGTTGCAGGCCGGGCCTAACATCAGGTAAATCTTTTGGAGGCAATCTTCCGTCGGCTGCGCGTATTTATCCAGCATTACTTATGAACTCCCATCGGTTGAGCCTTCTGAACGAAGCTTGTTTTAGCCGTATGAAAAGCAATCGGTTTTTCGGTCGCGGTGCTGCCAGTCCCGATCACAACTTTTGCAAAAGGGTTCGGTGGCGTCACGCTTTCAATCAACGTTCCCGTGAGCAAAAACCAGGCGCAGTAAAAGACTGCGTATTGAAAGGCGAAGTCGTTGGTGCAACACCGTGCTTGTTCGCTTTCCTTTAGGTCGGGACAGCCGCCCTTGCAAGCGCCCAACACCAAGCAATCTCGACAAATGGCTCGGTGCGAGAAGTGCGTAAAGAGTCTGTTTTCGATGTTGTCAAAGTCGTCCAACGTACCGATGGCATACTTGGGCGCCGTGCGGTTCTGGCAGCTTAAAACCGTGCCGTCAATCGACACGCACAGCACTTTGGGATCGACGGCATTGCAGTGGTAGCGAATGCGGTCTGCGGGCGTTTGATGGATGATGCGCCCCATCATGTTGAACACACGCCGTTCGATACCGGGCCACTGGCCGGGTTCTTCCAGCATGGCTTTGAGCATCGACTCGCGCAAGACCTTTGACTGGCGCTCGTCGATCAGGCACGTCTGAGGAATATCCGCCCACTCCGAAGCTGCGCCCCCGAAGGCAATCACGGTTTGCGGTTCGAACTTTTGGCGAAAGTAATCCCGTAAGGCAAAGAGATCGCAGTTCATCGGATTGATCACGGCAAAGAATGCCATCGGACAACCCGCCTGACGCGTCCAATCCAACAGGTTCAACCAACGTTGCCGAATGGTCGGATCGTTCAAAGGATCCGCGTTGTGCCGGAAAGCAAAGCCCGGGCCGTCGTGCGAGATGTTGATAAAAACGCGGTACTGAGCAAAGAACTGGCTCTTGTCATCCGTAATCAGGGTGCCGTTTGTGAAAATGTTGAGCTTGATTCCCCACCCCCAGCGACGGCGAATCTCTTTGACCATGTATGTCACGGCGTCCCAATAGACCAAAGGCTCTCCTCCCCACAAGTCCACGATACCGTTGGGATCGACAACCACTTGGTTGCGTTGCATCATGTCGAAAAACGACTGACAACGGTCTATCGTCGGGTACGGGAGCTTTTGAGCACGATCTGCCGACTGTAGGCAGTAGCTACAGCGGTAGTTGCAAGCCAAACCCAGTTGGATTTTGAGTTTGGAAACCTGTCTGGACTTTCCCTTCAAAGGATTATCCGGACTATAGGCAAAAGCAGACTTTTGCGTCGCGTCCAAACGGTCGTTGAATCTGTCTTGAAATGCCTGTGAAGGATTGGCATAACTCAACACCGATTCGTGACGAGCAAACCTTTCATCGGCCATCAACTCAGGCCAACACAGAGGCTTGCCGTACTCTGAGCAAACTTCGTTATTCGTATTGTCATAGTTCCAATGCTCTAAAGTCCGGCTACCGAGCCTATGGCAATAAATTTCAAACTGCATTACTTCTCCTCGGCGCTCTTTCAAGGTGCAAGGGAATAAGCCTGCGAGACAGACTGAGTGTTTCTCTGCTCTCAACCGCCGACAAATACTGTTTATTCGTCGTTTGCGGCCTGCTGTCGCCAATCGCCAAATCCAACTGAGCGGGTGCTCGCTCTGTCAAAAATCGGTGTAAAGCATTGACGTGACGGTAGAAAATACGCAAAAGGCGGCACTGCTCCGGCGTCTTGGACGGCTCCTCTATCGGGCACTGTCCGTGGCAATAGATAAAGGCTGAGCATTGACGACAATGCTCATGCAACTTGACCGTGTGTTCATAGAACCGTTCTTCCAAACTCTCAGGCACACGAACTGTGCCACTGACCTCGTGCATTCCATGTTCTAGTCGCTCACAAAACGACAGGTTTCCGGCCAAATCCACATGAGGCA
>JAUNOJ010000156.1:0-3987 GCA_030531135.1 Sutterellaceae bacterium
TTTTGTTCTTCCTTTTTGACTTCGATGAGTTCGCCCACAAACGGCAGATCGCTTTCGGCAACCCCGAGTGCATCGGCCAAATCGGCGCGCAAGGCCAAGTTTTTGGCCGGAATATTGTTGGGGTGCGCACGCATCGATTCGATTTCGGTGCAAAGCTCTCTAAACGTTTTCTCGTTTTCGGCTTTGCCCGTGATGAAATTGTCGCGAGACGTGCGAAGTTCTTCGTCTTTTTGGCGTTGCTCGTCAATCAAGTCGGCCATTGATTCGCGGAATTCCAGCCAAGCTTGAGACGTTTTGGGTAACGAACGGCCTGCTGTTTCGGCTTGTTTGTTGGCCAAGTCGGCATGCTTTTCGATTTTGGCAAGCGACTTATTTAATCGATCGACCGTGTCTTGCAGTCGTTCGATCGCCTGACCGCCCGATTCTTTGCGACGCAAGCGCAAATCGTCCACCAAAGATTGCTGATCTTGGACTTTGATTTCCGACATTTCGACAGACTTTACGGCCGTTTCAAGTCGGCGCTGTTGCGTGACGCGATCGGCTTGTTGAAGTTCGACTTCCTTGCGATTGAACCACCACGGCACCGTCGCTTTTTCGGCTTCCAGTTCGGCCTGACGACGCATGGCTTCTTCGAGCTTTTCCCAGTGGGATTTGGCTACGGACAAGACTTCAAGCTGATTGCGCGTATCGACCACGGCGGCGTGTGCTTCTTTCAAGTCTTTGAATTCGGTTGTGAGTCGCTCGGCCATACCGAGCGTGCGCGGCTCGTCCAACATGAACGAACGCATAAAGACATTCAAGTCGCCCAAGTTTTTGGCCGACTGGGCCTTGGCCAACAGTTTCAAGGGCGCTGTGCTTTGAATGCCGAAACGGTCGCAAAAGGCTTCGCAATAGGCGTTAAAACGGTTAAAACTCGAAAAGGTCGGCAGCCGCCCTTTGAGCCAACGCCAGTCGAAGCCGTTGCGGGCAAAACCGGTGAAATCTTCCGTATTGAAGCTGTAGTTGCCGTCGATGACGAAGTATTGGCGGTTGACCGACTCTTCTTCGTTGGAGCTTTTGCGAATGGAGGCCACCAGCATCAAGGTGGTGGCAACGCCTGCCTGATTGTTAAACGTCAAGGCAATGGCCGTAAAGGTCGCGCCCGGGCGAAGATACTGTGTTTTGGCTTTGGGCGAGCCGCTGCCTTCCAAATCGGCTTGCGTGGCCCATGCACCGCGAATGTAAGACAAAAGGCTGCGATCGCCCTTGCGACGATCTCCTTCGCGTGCGGCGGCGTTGTAGCTCGGATTGGGAAAAAGCAACGTGATCATGGCGTCCAACAACGTGGACTTGCCCGAGCCCGAGGCGCCGACGAACAAAAAGCCTTTGTCCGAAATCGGAATGTCGTGAATGTTGGAAAACGTTCCCCAGTTAAACACCTGAAGGCGGGTGATGTGCCAGCGTTCTTCGCCGCGTAAAAGATTGTCCGTCATTTCTGTCGTTTTCCTTATTCGTCTGCCAGCGTTTCTTCTTCGGTAATAGCTTCAAGCACGATATCGGTCAGCCCCTGTTGCGGCGCATAGCGCTCGCGGATTTTTTGCGCTTCTTCGGGCGTTTCGGCTTGACTTGCCATACGCTCGATATAGGCTTGGCGCAGGCGTGCGATGTCGGCCGTGGGAAACAGCAACGGCAAAATCGGACTGATTTCCAACGAGTCGCCCGAAGATAACTCGATCAAAATGCGACGTTCGATCAAACGTTTGCGAATACTCGTCAGGTGATTGTTAAAGGCCTTGGCATCGCTTTCGGCAGCGCGATCATACAGGCGCAGCATATCTCCCAAGTCGGCCACCGTCACAAAAGCGCGTTCGCCGTCGGCGCGAGAGCGCATCAGGCGTTCGCGCAATTCCAACAAGACGGCCGAATCCAAAAACTTCAAGCGAGCCGTCGAGAGCAATGTCGGCGCATCATGATCTCCCAAATCGGGTTTGCGGCAAAAGGCTACGCCGATTTCGTCATCGATTAAAAGATCCAAATACAAGTCGCTTAAGCGAGAGCGAATGGTCGACTCATTGGTCTTGAGCTCGTCCCATAATTTGGTCGATGTGCGTCGATCGAAATAGGGGCCTTTGAGAAGATGCACCAAAACTTGACGCGTCATCGGAGGCAATAAACCGGTATCGGACGGATAAAGTGCCGTGCCCTTGGCGGTTTCGCCTTCAAAGGCATCGGTTTCCGGCGTTTGTTCGACAGGCTCTTGAACCTGATCGAGATCGTTGTTGTTTTCCATCTCTGTCATTGTTGTATTGAATTCTGTCGTATGTTTTAAGCCTTGCGCCAGCGATGCGATTGACGCATTTTGTCAACGCTTTCGTGCGTGAAATAGTAAAGCGGGATGTTTGCAGTACGCGTGCGCTCGGTTTTGTCTTTCCACGAAAGCGATTCTTCTGCCTGCGTCAATGGACTCGGGACGGCATAGTCGTCTCGCTCCATATCGACTTTGGCACGTACACTCGTATGCAATTCGCTGGGCATGTCGGCGTTGCCGGGCTCGCCGTATTTGGTTGCCAAAGAAAGCAAGCCGACAATGGAGCCCAAGCCTTGCTGGCGCGGCAAAACGCGATAAATCTCGGCGATGGAAACGCGCTCGATACCAGGGTCTGCAAGTGCGGCGTCAATCGTACGCATCAGGGCCGGAAAATCAATTTCAGCAGCCAATACGCGCTCGAAAATTTCCAAAGAATTCACGGTCGGAGGCGGTGCATCGAGAATCAATGCATCCATTTTGGATTCGTCGGGATCGTCCAACTCGTAGCGAGAAACCGAAGAAATTGTGGCAGAAGTCGAGTCGAAATCAAGAAACGCCTCTTTGAGACCGACGTCTTTGGACAGATCCAAAGCGGCTTTTCGCGCCTCGCGAATCAACGCGCCCAAACGACGCTCTTCCATGTAGTCGCGCGAGCGCACGAAGTCTCGCAAAGAGCGCGCAAGTTGCGTCATCACGGTGTGTGTGCCCGAAGCACGGTCGCGCAACATGCGATTTAAGCGCAACAGACGTTCGCGTTCCGGTTTGGAAAGTGCCGAGAAAAACTCTCGGCGGCTGATGCGCATGAGCGCACTTTCCAACTCTTCGCTTGCGGCATCGTTGGTGAGCAAACGATAAAAGGCATTGAAGGCACGACCGGCTTCGCTTTCCGAAATGCCGTCGACGCCTGCGAAAAACTTGTCGAGAATCACGCCGCGAGAACTTGCGCTTTTCAGAATCTTTTCGCGCAACTCGCGATTAAGCCTTTCAAACTCTTCGCGCACGCGACGAAAGTCGGCTTCAAGTTCGCTCACCAATTCAAAGATTTCATACACACGTCCCAGTGCGGCCTCTTTGCCGATCGAGGGGCTCTTGCCGGCTTTGATAGCGCGAATTTCCTCGTCCAGACGCGCTTTTTCGGCCTGAAGCTGTCGAATGCGACCTTCTTTACTGCGATCAGAATCGGCTGCGAGTCGGGCAATAGCGTGCGTGACCATTTCAAGACGACTTTCTGTGGGACCGGTGCGACGCACTTGAAAGCGAGACAATGTGCGAATGGCTTCTTGACCGGCCGAAGTCAACTCGTAGCTTTCTTCATTCTGCCCTTGCGTCAGGCGACACACCAAATAGCCTTCTTTGACCCAGCGACCTGCCAGTGCGCGGGCTTCTTCTCGCGAGATGGTTTCTTGGGCGCCTTCGCGATAAGCGTGAATCAAACGCTCCAAGAAAACGGAAGCGGGCAATTCGCGCTCGTTGTCGAAAAGCAGATCCTGCAAAATGGCGATGGTGACGGGACCGGTGTCGGCGGCCAGCAGTTTCCATATTGGACTTTGTCGAAGTGCACGGTAAGTTTCGACTTGGCTGCGAATGCTCATAAATAAAGAAAGGGGGAAAATCGATAAATCAAGATGCCATTGTAAGTGCATTTTGGGTAATGCTGAGGCTGTTAGCGTTAACGCCGTTAATTTTTTTTTAAATCAGGG
>JAUNOJ010000156.1:4003-4660 GCA_030531135.1 Sutterellaceae bacterium
AATGTGCCACATCAAAAAAAATCCTTCAAACATTCCTGTGGCGGGGCGACGGCCGCCCGCCCCCAACGCCTTGATTGCACGAGAGCTTTTGGTTCGCGGTATTACCGACGTCGTTCCCGCTTACGGCGATATTCTCGTGGCGCTCTTTGATAGAGACGGCATGACGATGACGGATCTGGCAGTGCATACGCACCGCACGAAGTCGACGATTTCGGTTTTGGTGGTCAAACTCGAAAAGTTGGGTTATGTGACGCGAAGCCAAAATGAGGTGGATCGTCGTGTGTCGAATGTTTTTTTAACTGAAAAAGGAAAGAACCTCAAGCCCGTTTTTCAATCTGTGTCGCGTCGGCTCGATTCGACGATGGCAAGCGCTTTGAGTCAAGAAGAAGCGAGAGTTTTGGAGGCGCTTTTGGCAAAAGCTTTGGCAGCATTCAAAGAGTGACGTCGCCATAGATAAGGTTCTTAAAAATTTTATTGCTTTTGTTCGATATCAAATCATTTACAGGAGATAAAAATGATTCATGTTGACCCCGCAGCAGGACGCACCGAATTGCATGATTTGCTGAAGTTGACCGGTGCCGAAGTTTCGATCAATGCCATGCCTGCCGGCGCGGCCGTGCCGTTTGTGCATCGCCATCAGAAAAACGAAGAAATCTA
>JAUNOJ010000157.1 GCA_030531135.1 Sutterellaceae bacterium
AAGCTGCGCCCCATGAGTTTAAACGACCTCTACGGCATTCGTCAGGGCTTTGAATCAAAGAAAAAACGCCGATCACCTCCAAAACGGTGATTTTGTCCACGGGCGGCTTTAGCGCCAACGTTGCCATGCGCCAAAAGTACGACAGCAAACTCGACGCTGACATTAAGACCACCGCCAACCCTCAGGGTCGCTACTTTGAGGGCGCCACGGGCGACGGACATACGCTCGCATTTGCCTTGGGCGCTCAGTCGGTTGCGATGGAAAACATCGTCTTGCTTCCGTACTGGGGCGGGCGCTTATTGGACTACGCGGGCGGCGAAATCTATGTCGACACCTTGGGACAGCGCTTTATCGACGAAACCGGTCCCACACAAGAAATCGCCCGAGCCGTCGGTCAATTGCCCGATCGCTCCTTCTGGGTCATTACCGACAGCCAAACGGTCAAGGGCGCCAACTTCGGCACCAAACTTGCCATGGGAGGGATTCATAAATCCGATTCCGTCTCCGAAATGGCCCTTGCCATGGGCATTGCGCCTTCGCAACTGCAAAAGACCCTGGATCGCTTCAATCAGTTTGTCAAAGCAGGCAACGATGATGATTTCGGTCGCAAGATTCTGGGCATGCCCATTGCAAAACCGCCGTTTTACTGGGGTAAAGAAACATTGCTGGTGCACGGCACGCTCGGGGGCGTCAAAACCGACACCCGATCTCAAGTGTTAAAGACCGATCAAAGCGTCATTGCCGGGCTCTACGCCGCAGGCGAAATCGTGGGCGGCGTTTGGGGGCACGATCGCTTGGGCGGCACGGCTCTGATGGCGGGCATCGTGCAGGGTAGGGAAGCCGGCAGAAACGCGGCGGCCTTTGCACAGAAGTAATCAACCGATCTTTTAAATGTTTTGAGCCTTGGCAGACATTGTTTGCCAAGGCTCTTTGTTCTTATGTACCAAGCACTTGGCCCGGGAACCTTTCGGAACCCGGGCCAAGCTCGAGGAGAAAACAGTCTCAAAAGACCTTTACTTTGGCATTAGGCCTTCATGGCGGCGAACTTTTCGCCGGCAATCATACCGAAGGTCAAAGCGTCGATCACGGCAACCGTACCCAAGCGAGAGGCACCGTGCACGCCGCCCGCAACTTCGCCGCCTGCATACAAGCCCTTGATCGGCTGGTGCGTCGTAGCGGAAATCACCTGTGCGTCTTCGTTGATCATCACGCCGCCCATGGTGTGGTGGATCTTGGTGCAAACTTCAATGCCGTAGAACGGGGGCTTGGAAACGTTCAAGCCCTTGTTGAACGTCAGGATACGACCGAAGTCTTCGTCCTTGTTGTTGGCCACAAAGCCGTTGAAGCGCTTGACTTCAGCCAAGAAGGCGTCCTTCTTGATGCCGAAATTGTCGGCCAATTCTTCCAAGGAGTTGAACTTCTTGACCGTGCCCATTTCCAACGGGAGCTTCACAAAGGACGGGTTGATGGCCTTGACGATGGCGTCGTCGCAGATGGCGATCGGGTAGTTCTGATCGTTGCCGATCACGCCGAGAATTGCATCGGCCTTGATCTTACGGCCGGCGTGTTCGTCCATGAAGCGCTTGCCGGTCTTACGGTTGACAACCATACCCAAGTCCATGCAAGCGTGGTTGGTGAAGTTCACAGACACGCCGAAGCCCTTTTCATGCGGGTTGCAATAGGGCAGGAACTGGAGCCAGCAGAGCTGAACCGGTGCGGCACCGATACCCAAAGCCTTGATCAAGACGCCAGCGGTAGCGCCGGGCTGGTTGGTGGAGTCGGTCGAGGGAACAACGCGCGGATCCTGAGCCTGACGGAACCAGATGTCGCGAGAGAAGCCGCCGGCAGCGAGCATCACGCCCAACTTGGCACGAACCGTCTTGGTCTTGCCGGACTTGTTTTCCAAGTCGTCGGAAACGAGCTTGGCGTCGAAGCGATAGCCGGAACGATAGGTCGCACCCAAAACTTCGCTCTTGTCGTCGCTAACGATGAAGTCGTCGAACTTGCAGCGGGTGCGGATCACGACGTTCTTCAACTTCTTCAATTCGGCGTGCATCGGGCGGATGTAACCGGAACCGGTACCGGCCTTGATTTCATAAGAACGGGGAACGGAGTGGCCGCCTTCGAACAACATCTTGTTGGGCACGAATTCGCAACCGCAATCGACCACCATCTGGATCGTGTCGTTGCAACGATCGGCGATGCGAGCCAAGAGGTTGGGATGGTTGATGCCAAGGCCGTCCTTCAAGCAGTCTTTGATGAAGAGTTCCTTGCTGTCCTTAATACCCTGAGCCTTCTGGACGGGGTTGACGGGGCAAGCCACGTTACCGCCGCAGATGGCGGAGTTGCCGCCGATCACGCTCATCTTTTCGAGCATGAGAACGCGCAAACCTGCACGACCGGCCTTCAATGCGCAAGCCATACCGGCGAAACCGGAACCGATGATGACGACGTCGAATTCTTCGTCATACTTGGAAACGGCAGAAGCGGGAATGCCGGCGTTAGCGGCGGAAGCTGCCATGATAGCGCTGGAAGCTGCAACGGCAGTCTTCAGAAAATCGCGACGGGTAGTAGTCATTTTTGTTCATCCTAAAAGAGATGGGGAAAAAGGTAAGCGGCTTTTCCAATTCGCTCTTGCGTCGGAATCGCATCGCTTGGTTGAGACGAATTATCAAACTGTCAACGAGCGGTGAATACATCCCGCGGGATGGGGTATCCGTCGGGATGTATGAGGCACGTTCATCTTCATTTAATCTTCGCTGCATCGAAAAAGAACAACCCCGTCTAATAGGAGACGATTAAAATGAATTTACGCTTTGCTCTCATGCTCGGTGCCGCCTTTACTTGTATGGCCACGAGCGCAATGGCTGCCGACGGCATGCTCGCCGACCGTCACGTTGCCAAGGGTCTGAATTGCCAGATGTGCCACGGGCCCGATAAGGACAACTTGCAGGAACCGACGACCGAAACCTGCACGCAGTGCCACAATGTGAAGATGCTCGTGGACAAGACCTCCAAGGTCAAGCCCACCAATCCGCACGTTTCTCCGCACTACTCGACGGAATTGGATTGCACGAACTGCCACGGCGGTCATCGCGAAGGCGAAAACTTCTGCAATCAGTGCCATCAGTTCGACTTCAAAGTGAAGTAATCAATAGTTTCCCACTATGTCAAAGGATGTGACATGCTAAAAAATGTCTCATCCTCTGATTCTTTATAAAGAAGTTCAAAAATGAAAAAACTGACTCTCGTGAGCGCCGCTGTTGCCGGTGCATTTGCTCTTTCTGCCTCTGCTGCCGACGTGACCGTCTACGGCGTCATCGATACCGGCTTTAGCTACACGCACAACGGCTCCAAGATGGGCGACGCCACCAACAGCTTTACGCTGGATTCCGGCAACAACCTCGGTTCTCGCTTCGGGTTCAAGGGTGAAGAAGATCTCGGCAACGGCTTTAAGGCCGGTTTTGTGCTTGAAAACGGTTTCTCCAACGACACCGGCGCCTTGTCCGACAGCAACCGTCTGTTCGGTCGCGAAGCCGTACTTTATGTCGACAGCGACTACGGTAAGTTGCGCTTCGGCCGCATGACGCAGTTGTCGGGCTCCACCGGCTCGACGAGCATCATGGCCGGCAAGTTCTCAGCCATGAGCACGGGCTGGGGTAATGTGTACGGCCACAACACGGTGTTTGCCGGCATGTTCTCCCGTCTCGACAATATGATCATGTATTCCACGCCCAAGTTTGCAGGCTTCCAGGCTCACGTCCAGTACTCCTCCGGTATTGATGCCAAGAGCGAAGAAGGGACGGAAAACACGGGCGAAGTTACCCGCTACATTGCTTTGGGCGCCGAATACTTCAACGGCCCGTTTAGCACTATCGCCGAAATCGAACAGACGCGCTATGCCGAGACCGATGACGACGAAGGCTACAGCTTTAACTTGAGCTTCGGATACGACTTTGACGTGGTCAAGGTATTGTTGGCCGGCCAATACAGCCAAGACGTGCGCAAGCTTGGTAAGGGTGCTATCGATTCTCGCTTAACCGGTGAAAAAGGTGTCTTTAACGATCAAGTAGCCAAAGACGGTTTCGGTGTCAACTTGGGTATTTCTGCTCCGATCGCCGGTGGCAAACTTTACGCTGATGTTGGCTACGGCTCTTACGAAGCCAGCAAGAATTCTTCTCTGGAAATGGATCGCTGGATGGCATCCGTCGGTTACGAATACTTCTTGAGTAAGCGCACGAGTGTTTACGGTGGTGTCGGTTACTATGTCGACTCTTATGACGGCATGGCCGAAGATCGCGACAACGCCGAAATGTTCGGTACGAGCTTTGGTCTGATCCATCGCTTCTAATTCTTTAAGAAGCTGATGCAGGCGAGGGGAGCAGTTACGGCTGCTCCTCTTTTTTTATTGGATTTTCTCCTTTAAAATCAATGTTCTACATAACTGCCATTATGTTTTGCATATTCATAGAGAAGGGGATTTTCGTTTGCAAACTAGGTGAAATTCTTGCATAATTTCGCGCAACAGCACCTGACAGCCCCTGCACTCTAAAGTGGTGTATGCTCCAGGTCGTTTGGCCGGCC
>JAUNOJ010000158.1 GCA_030531135.1 Sutterellaceae bacterium
CAACGAACAGGCCAACGTTGAAGGCGGCTGGTCCGGCTGGCGTCCCTTTGTGGTCGACAAGAAGGTCGAAGAATCTGCCGATGCAACGAGCTTCTATTTGAAGCCCGCCGACGGCGGCAAGGTGCCTTCTTACAAGGCTGGCCAATTCGTGTCGGTTCGCGCTTACATCCCGGGCGCCAACGCCATGCAGCCGCGTCAGTACACGCTGTCCTGCGCTTCTTTGTGCCCGTGCGGCTTGCGTATTACCGTTAAGCGCATCGACGGCTGCTGCAACAAGCCCGCAGGCTTGATGTCGAATCACTTGCACTCTGCTGTCAAGGCAGGCGATGTGATCGAACTTTCGGCTCCGGCAGGCGAATTCTATTTGGCCGAAGGCACCAACCCGGTCGTGTTGGTGGCGGGCGGCATCGGCGTGACCCCGATCTTTGCCATGTTGCAGGAAATCGCCGAAAAGACCCCGTCTCGTCCCGTGACGGTCGTTCAGGTGGCTCGCGACACCGCTCACTTGGCTTTGGGTAAGGAAGTGCGCGAAGCACTCTCGAAGTGCACCGCCGGCAAGGGCGTGGTGTTCTTGACGCAGCCCACTGAGGCCGACAAGGCTTGCGGCTGCCCGGCTGTGAAGACCACGGGTCGTCCGACGGCTGACGACATCAAGGCCTTGGCACCTGCTGCCGACGCCGACGTGTATATCTGCGGTCCGGTGTCTTTCATGGCCGATATGTCTGCCACCTTCGTGGCCGCAGGTGTTGCTGCCGACAAGGTTCACACCGAAGCCTTCGGCACCGGTAACCAGAGCTAACCGCGATTGACGCACACGCCGAGTCGTCAAACAAAACCGTCGGCGTGTTAAGCTCAAAACTTCATCAGGGCAGGGGGACGAAAAGTCTTTCTGCCCGAAAACGACTTTAGAAATCCCTCACAACGACGCATGCAACTCAAACGCTTCACCGATCTGGGTTTGCGCATCTTGATGTACCTGGGACAGGGTCGCGCTAAGTCAACAAGTGACGAGGCGAACCTTGTGACGGTTACCGAGCTTGCCGACAAACTTCAGTGGAACAAAAATTTGGTTGTCAAAGTCACCCACTTCATGGTGCAGGAAGGGTGGCTTGCCGCCGTGCGCGGTCGCAACGGGGGATTGCAGTTGGCCAAAGACGCAAGCGAGTACAGAATCGGCGACATCGTACGAAAGCTTGAGGGCGACACGCGTCTTTTGGATTGCTCCGAGCCCCCGTGCCCGTTGTGTGCGGGTTGCGGCCTGATCGGCGCACTGCATGCTGCGCACATGGCCTTTTACGCCAAGTTAAACGAAAACACCTTGGCAGACATTCTCAAAAACCCGACATTGCAAGAAGCCATCGTCAAACTCTATCGTCATCGCACCGATTCTTGACTTTGGTAAAGGTCTTTGCAATCCAAAAGCATATAATCCATACGTCATTTTTCGCTTTCAAAACCCGTTGTTTCAATCCCTCGTTCGAAACACTTCGGGTGAGACTCAGCTATTCCAAATAAAAAACCATGGCAGTCAGTGATTTTTCCGGGGTCATTGCCCCGCTTGCGGCGTGTGTGATTTTCGGTGCCGGCCTAACGTGGCAGTTGTTGCGCCGTAAGTCCGTCAAACCCAAAAAGCCCGTGCGCAATGTCGATCGAGTTTCGGTCGTTCGTCGCAATCCCAACGGCTCTCCCGTTCCCAACGAAGATCCGGCGGCAGGCGCCGTGCAAAAAGAAAAAGCCGTTTACGACTTTGAAGCCGTCAACGTCAAGCGTCCCACCATGTTGGCCGTGACGACCATTCGCGGCAACGCTACGGCTGCCGAAGTGTTTATTCAGCGCGCTTTTAAGATCGATCGCGAATATTGGCGCGAGCTCGACGTTTCTGTCCCTGAAATGCGTGGACTCGATTGCTTGTTTGTGAACGCTTGCAAACTGGCTTGGGTGCCGGGCAGCAACTTCGAGCGCCATATCTACGCCGTGAGCTTTGCCCCGATTTTGGAAGAGGCCCTTCGTCAAGGTTTTCATCCGCGTGTGAACGCCACTGCAGCCGATCTTCAGTTCTGTGCCATTGACGAAACGGGCACGCAGTTGGGCGAAGCCATGTCGATGCCGGACCACGCCTGGGGTCAGGAAGCGCGTGTCTTGGCACTGTGGTCTGCATTGAACCCCACCGACAAGCCCCATGAGCTTGAAGGTGAATTGCGTAAAGAAATCGCCATTCTCAAAGACAAGGTGGAGCATATCGGTCGCTACGTCTCGGCCTTGACGGAGCGCAATTGGAAGTTGCGCATGGATCACATTATTGATCTGGCGCACGACATTCGTCGTTTGGGTGCCGAAACGGGCCCTGCCATTGAGCGCAATGCCCAGACCGACGAGTTGGTCAAAACCATGATTCTCGAAGCCGAGCGCATCGACACGATGGTTGACGACCACACCAAGACGGTCAAAGACTTGGAAGACGCCGACAGCGCCCTGGTGCACGCCATTGCCTATATGCATGTGCGCGAACTGACGGTGCGCGTTTTGAGAGTCTGTGCACTGTTGCGCGTGATCGGGGGCGATACGTTTGAGCACGAAGTGCGCAGCGCCAACCGTATTACCGCCAATGTGAACCGCTTTACCGACGTCAAGCCTTTGATTGCCGCAGCCGAAGCGATTGCCCACAGCAAACTTGCCGTCGAATCCAAGGGGATGAACGCCTCCGAAGTGGGGCGCGCCGGCGCCATTACCCGCCACGCCAAAGAGCTTGCCAAAACGCATGACGACTTGGTGGCGGAACTTCAGGCCGAAGCCTTGGCCGTGCAGGAAGAAATCGACAAGTATTTGCTCCTGCAGTCTCGTCCGCGTCGTTATGCCGTGCGAGTGGACGATTACGGGCATGTGGAAAAGCTTTTGGTGTTGGAACATTAACGCAACACTTTTGGCTCATTCGATAAAGGCGAGTAACGGTGATTCGGTACTCGCCTTTGTATTTGCCGATGATCTGTCAATTTGTTGCGTAGCTACTTTTCAAAACTTCGACAAGACAAGTATCATTAGCAATCCAACAAATTTATCAAAGCAATCGGTTTTCCAAAGGGAGAGATCATGTCGAGTTCCAGCATCGGTCGCATGTTTGTCGTCACCAATTTCGGCGAAAGCCACGGACCTGCCGTGGGTTGCGTGATTGACGGTTGCCCGCCTCAGATGCCTTTGACCGAAGCCGATATCCAAAAGGAATTGGATCGCAGAAAGCCCGGAACGAGCCGCCATGTCACACAGCGCAAAGAAAGCGACACGGTGCATATCCTAAGCGGCGTCTACGAGGGCAAAACCACGGGAACTCCCATTGCTTTGGTGATTTATAACGAAGATCAGCGCAGCAAAGATTACGGCGCCATCGCGCATCAATTCCGACCGGCACACGCCGACTGGGGCTACTGGGCCAAGTTCGGGATTCGCGATCCCAGAGGCGGCGGCAGATCATCAGCGCGTTTGACGGCTCCCACAGTTGCAGCCGGTGCCGTTGCCAAGAAGTGGCTCGCAGAAAACTTAGGCATCACCGTTCGTGCCTGCGTGACCGAAATCGGCAATATGCCGTTGGTCTTTGACGATTGGTCGCACGTCAATGAAAATCCCTTCTTTGCTCCGAACAACACGCAAATCGAAGAACTCGAAAATTTGCTCGATGCCACGCGCAAATCGGGCGAAAGCTTGGGCGCGCGTTTGCGTTTGGAAGTCTTGGGAGTGCCGGCAGGTCTGGGTAACCCCGTTTACCAGCGACTGGATGCCAACCTTGCACAAGCCTTGATGGGCGTGAATGCTGTCAAGGGCGTTGAAATCGGCGACGGTTTTGCCGCTTCTCGCTTAACGGGCACGCAAAATGCCGATGCCATGACGCCCGAAGGTTTTGAAACCAATCACGCAGGCGGCATCTTGGGCGGCATTTCAAGTGGCGCGGCAATTGTGGCCAACGTTGCCATTAAACCGACACCCTCGGTGCGTCTGCCCTTAAAGAGCTTGGATGAGGAGGGCAATCCCGTGGATGTGGTGACGATCGGGCGCCATGATCCCTGTGTGGGTTTGCGTGCGGCACCAGTCTTGGAAGCCGTTGCTGCATTGACCATCATGGATGCGGCGCTTGTGCAGCGTGCGCAGTGCGGTAACTTTGGACTCGAATATCCTGCTTAACGATTGACGTTGTCGGTGAGAAAAACAGCATGCCTGAAAAACTGACTCCGTTTGATGCCGGTGACTACCTACAAACGCAGGAAGATATTTGCTTTTTCATCAATGAAGCATTGGCAACCCAAGACAGCGCATACATTGCCCATGCTCTGCAGGTGGTTGCCAAAACTTCCGATATGACGGAGCTTGCCCGAAAGAGCGGAATCGAGGCCGAAATACTCGAAAAAACATTTGCGGGCGACATGGAACTGACGCTGGCAACAACCGTCGGCATTCTCGGTGCTTTGGGTTTGAGGCTGTCGGCAACGGTGCAAAACAACTGAGATCGGTTTGTCGTTTTTCGCAAAAATGAGACGTTTTCCCTGACCGGAAGCGTCTC